>CAZOKO010000057.1:0-17511 GCA_964580455.1 uncultured Thermodesulfobacteriota bacterium
AGTGAGGTAGCTTAAATGAAAACTTTCAGGTGACAACTACCTTGACAAACGGCGAGACATTCTATCGGTTTACCATTTATTCACTGGCTATCTCCACAAATTGCCTTTATTTATGCAAAATTGTTTAAGAAGCTAAAAGAGGCTAGTTTTGCAAATTTTATGAGAGCTGGAACAGGGTGGCGCAACTCAAGTTATTATGAATTACTCCCAAAATCTTTAATGATAGACATAAAAGATATATCGGAAGAAGTAGGTTATTCTTATGGAAGTCGGTTTGTTAAATTACTATCAAGGTTATTTGATGCTCCAGTCGCATTTTTTACACCCAGTCTGAATGTTGTATTTAGAAAAGAAAAAGATTATGAATAATTGGAAAGAATGCGTCCTGAATAATCTACATTTTAATGAGTTATGAAAAAAATTAATAAATTTTTAATCCTTACAAAAGCATTAGTTTACAGGGAGATTACTACCAGATACCGCCGATCAATTTTGGGCCCTCTCTGGGCTATAATACAGCCATTATTACTTATGGTGGTTTTTACGTTATTAAGGGGTGTGATAAAAATTCCCAGTGAGGGGGTGCCTTATGTTATATTTAGTTATTCTGCTCTAGTTCCCTGGACTTTTTTTACAAGCTCTATCAATAGATGTGGACCAAGTGTATTAGCAAACGGGAATTTAATAAAAAAAATTGACATGCCGAGAGAAGTTTTCCCTCTTTCAGCTATTACTACCTCCTTTTTTGATTTTATGATGTCAAGTATAGTACTTGTGGGAATGATGGTTTATTTTAAAGTCGAATTCAGTCTTATGCTCTTATGGCTGCCCATTCTCTTGTTGACTACAAGCATCCTCGCATTTGGGATAGGCATGTTTATTGCGTCTATCGGGTGTTTTAAACGTGATATTATCATTGCTACACCATTTATTGTCCAGATATGGCTTTTTGCCACACCCGTAATTTACCCAACAAGTTCTGTCCCGCAAAAGTGGGTTTGGCTCTATAAAATTAACCCCATGGTCGGTATTATTGAAGGGTTTCGCAATGTGCTGGTTAAAGGGCAGAGCCCAAATCTGGAACTTCTATTCTATTCGCTGATTATAACACTGTTTGTACTTATATTTTCCTGGCCACTTTTCAGATGGCTTTCACAATACTTTGCAGACATGATGTAAGATGAAAGATGAAGTTATAATTAAGGTGGAGCATCTTTGGAAACAGTACGGTCTGCCTATGCCCAGGATTGTCAAAAAGCTAAGGCAGGACTTGAAGAGAAAAAGTTTATCCTCTCCTGTTTTAGACTATTGGGCTCTTAAGGATGTTAGCTTTGAGGTTAAGAAAGGCGAAACACTTGGCGTTATTGGTAGAAATGGAGCAGGTAAAAGTACCTTATTGAAAATATTGGCAGGGGTGACGCCAGCAACTCGCGGAAGGATTGTTATTGCAGGAAGGATATCTCCTATGATCGAGTTGAATGCTGGGACTCATCCAGAACTAACTGGCCGGGAAAATATACGCCTACTTGGAGCTATTTTGGGTCTGTCTGGGCGGGAGATTGAAGCGAAGATGCCAGCAATCGAGAAGTTTACGGAATTGGGCGGGTGGTTAGAGCAGGCAGTGCGTAAGTATTCAAGCGGGATGATGGCAAGGTTGGGGTTTGGAGTTGCAATGAATGTCCACGCAGATGTGCTACTGGTTGATGAGGTTCTGGCTGTTGGGGATCTATCATTTCAGAGAAAGTGTTATGACAGGTTAGGACAACTTCGTGCTGCTGGAGTGACTGTTGTATTTGTGTCCCATGCTCTTAGACAGGTTGAAAGGCTTTGTGATAGAGCTATATTGTTAGATAGTGGGAAAATTGACTCGTTAGGCGAAAGTGCGGAAGTTGTCAATTACTACTATAATCAATCTACTTCAACTGCTTTAGAAGATAATTCTGTATTACCAGTCATGTCTTTTGTTAGCAGTGGTGAAGTGTCGATATCTTCAATTGACATCCTGGATGATGGCAGCAACTTGATAGAGACATTGCAAGTAGGAGAACCTCTAAACATTCGAATTATTTATAATGCACACGAAACATTGGAACAACCAATCATTGCGATAAGTATACTTACAGCTGATTTTATATTGGTTACTAACTTTAGTACGGATGGTGAACAGACAAGACCGAATTGGAGTGGGAAGGGCAGTATCGTTTGCCATATCCCTGATCTGCGGTTGCTACCTGGAGTTTATTATCTAAGAATTATTGTACGTCGAAATGATGGATTCAAGTGTTTCAAAGCAGAGAGAGCAAAAGTGTTTCGTGTGGTGTCTGACAGTTATGATGTGCGACGAAGCAACTTCGGAATTTTTCAAACGCAGGTATCCTGGAGATTTAACTGCGAGACGTAATAGTGCAAAATGCAATGGTGAACGAATAGGCAAATCGGAGATGTGAGACAAGTGGGCGGTTTACAACAAGTATGCAGGGCTATATTGCAATATGGGAGAGACTATATTGGCCACTCAAGTAGATTGATAGTTTCGTGCCAACCGAAGTACTGGATGCGTTATCATCACCCGCGTGTAGTATTCATAACGGGCATGCCTAGAAGTGGGACAACCTTGGCGAAGCGTTATCTAGGTGAACATACTGATTTGCTTGTCGCACCTCCCGGGAAACATCAGGACGGCTGGGCTTTTGCTGTAGAGGCACCACATGATAAAATCATCATTTTCAAAAACACGCGCAATATGCCTATCTTGAATGATATTTATACTGCCTATGGCAACAAGGCTTGGTTTTTGTGTGTTGTACGTGATCCGCGTGATGAACTCACGTCCCTGTTCGAAACAGACATCCATCCAGAAATACCAAGGGATGAAATATTTTGGGATCTGTGGAATGAGCGTTATCTATCATTTTTTGACTTTGCTCGCATGTGTAGTCATAAAGGTACGAGAGTTGCCATGGTTCGTTATGAGGATTTGGTACTAAATCCAAGCAGAACAAAAGCAAGCTTTTTGAATTGGTTGGGGCTTCTACCCGCCGAACTCGGTACTTGCTATCAGACAATTCCCGAGATTGCTCTGGGACCAAGAAGGGGTGAAGACTGGAAGACTCACCAAAACGGCAATGTGCATACTGAATCTCTTGGTCGTTGGTGCCAGGAGAGTAATCCAAAAAGACTGCAAACCATGCTTTATTATAAGCAGTGTGCTGATATAGTAGAGTTAATGTGCATGTTAGGTTATGGAAAGGAAATTACTGATCCCACGATCAGAGTTGAAGGTTTGACTTTGCTGAGATAAAAGGTTTTATCAGATAGCTTAGCGGGATAACAATGTTAGGGATTTACATTAATCTTCTTTTCATGGTGGGCGACTGCATGACTTTAGAGCGCCCCATCTTTATATGGGGTGCCCCACGCTCTGGTACAACACTTCTCTGTGAACTCATTGCCAAGCATCCTGACGTTGCTTATTTGGGTGCAGATGAAGGAAAACCGCGTGAGGGTACGGGTTTTTGGTGGCGAGCATTCGGGGAACACCGGGGAATGATGGAAACAAATCTTGCTCACCCAGGAAGCATTAAAAAAATCTGGAGTGAATACAGTTCTCTTTTAAGAAAACAAGGAAAATCTCGCCTTCTTGATAAGACTCCTTTTATGACGTTATGGATTCAATTAGTGAACGAGGTATTCCCTGAAGCTAGGCATTTTCATATAATTCGTGACGGGAGGGCTGTCATTAACTCTATCCTCTACAAGCTGCGCTTTTCCAGGAAGGAAAAGGATCAGCGCTTTTGCAAAGAAGAATTGTTCTATGGCCCCCATCCGCCAGGATTAATTAATCCAATGTCACAACCACTGGCACAGCGTCATACACAGCAATGGATACTCTTGGTAGAGCAAGGACGTAAGAATGCAGAGATGCTTGGCAAACGTTACTTTGAACTACGTTATGAAGATTTGGTCAATGCTCCTCGAGCTACAATGAAAGGGATTTTTAATCATGCCCAATTACCATATGACAAAAAGTTTATTGACGATAATTATCCAGAGAAATTAGAAAACCGAAATTATAAATGGGAATCTGATAGGTACGAAATAAAATCTGATGGATTTACTGCTCATCAAGCCTTCGACTCTGAAGACATCCTTTGTCTTAGGGAAATGAATCCATTGTTGCGCTTGTTGGGTTATGAGACATTATGAGGGTCGCTTCTTGTTTGCTGGTTTATAGAGATTTGGTTTTATGAATGTGAGCATTGGTATAAATTTGCAATCCGGTCCATGGGGAGGTGGCAACCAGGCTTTAAGTGCGCTGGCAGAATATTTGCGAGGAAAAGGTGTCAAAGTTTGTTTTGATTTGGCAAACTCAGACTTGGATTTAATTGTCTTAACTGAACCCCGTGAATTCCTCAGGAGTTCTGCTTACTCAGACAAGAATATATTACAGTATCTTCATCAGGTAAATAATAGGACAATTATCGTACACCGTGTGAATGAGTGTGATGAACGCAAAGGCACATCCGGGGTTAATCGACGCTTGCGCCGTGCTAATTTGTGTGCCGATCACACGATTTTCGTTTCCAAATGGTTGAGAGATCTTCACCTTAGTAAAGGTTTTATTTGCAAGTCCAATAGTGTGATTCTAAACGGTTCAGACCGTGCGATATTCAGTTCTAATGGATATCAACGTTGGGACGAGAAAGGTCCAATGAGATTGACAACCCATCATTGGGGAGCTCATTGGATGAAAGGATTTGATATTTACGAACGGTTAGATAGGTTGCTGCAAACAAAGCCATTTGAACGTAAAATATCTTTCACATACATTGGTAATATTCCAAAAGGTTTTTTATTCCAAAATGCTACATACATAGAACCCAAACATGGGGTCCAGTTAGCATCCTTGATTCGGCAGCACCATGTCTATTTGACAGCCTCGCAAAATGAGCCTGGTGCCAATCATCAGAACGAAGGAGCGAATTGTGGACTTCCATTATTGTATCGGGAAAGTGGGTGTTTGCCAGAATATTGTAGTGGTTATGGGATATCTTTTACGGAGGAAAAATTTGAGGATAAACTCGGAGAAATGATGACAAGATACAATTACTTGGCAGACAGAATGAAAGACTATCCCCACACAGCCGAGAGGATGTGCGAGAAGTATTATAATTTATTCGTAGAACTACTAGAACAACGAGAAGAAATTATTAAGAAGCGAAGATGGTGGCGCAGACCGGGATGGTTACTTAGAGATTACTATAGAGCTTTGCTAAACTATAACTAAGTCCGTCGATTCATAAAAACGATAACGTATTTATTCACTCAGGACTTAGTGCTGACTTCGGCGAGCTCAGTCGAGTCGAGTGAGCAATTTCTGCAATATGAGCCTTTAAAATATGTTACTGTAATTGCGAATCGAAGCACTAAGCCCTTTTGTGTTTAAAGGAACACGATGAATCAATCGGATTGGCTTATGAGGGTGCAAGACAGTTTGGTTGAGTTTCTGAGTATGCTCCAGATACCTGGCCAGCCTGGTCGATTCCTTCCCTGTACCAAAGGGCTTACTCAGGAAGGAAGACAAATTGCTTTAGGGTTTAGTTGCTTTGCTCTAAAGATATATTATACTCTGGGACTATGGGAAAAGCTTCACCCACAAGAGCAAAAAACTTGGATTGCTTTTTTGAAATCGTTTCAGACAAGTGGCAACCCTATGGGGAAGTGGGTAGCCCACAATGCTTTTATTGATGAACCAATAATTACTTATTTGAGCAGGCAGACATCATGGTATAAAAGTCTTGTTGATCGTGTTTTCTATCCCAATAGACTGACCTATTTACAAAGAGTAATAATAGCGGAGACCAAACAAGTCCTAGCTACACTTGCACAGGTTGGAGAATGTTCAGAGCAGCCTTATCGTGGATTTCCCATAACTGAAAAAAAAGTTAATAACTACTTGTCGAATCTGGACTGGACGCAGCCTTGGGGAGCAGGGGCACAACTTTCTGCCCTGGCTGTCTTTTTAAAGTCTCAGGCCCCAAGTTTCTTGAAACCAGAAGAGACACAGCAACTTTTGGATGCTTGTCTATGCTTCATTGAATCTTTGGCTGACAAGGAAACTGGAGCCTATTTTAAGGGGCCTACCCCAGCACATGGGATGTTAATAAATGGTGCTATGAAAATACTAACGGCATTGGATTGGTTAAATGTATCTATTCATTATCCTGAAAGATTGATAGACACTTGCTTGGAACGTTTACCAGCATCAGAAGGTTGCCATCTTGTTGATGCAATTTATGTTATATACCGATCTTCACAACAATCAGAGCATAAAAAAGCGGAAGTTCAAACATACTGCAATAAGGTACTTGGAATGATAAAGGAACACTACAATCAGGACGGAGGGTTCTCTTATGACATTCAACGGAGTCAAACATACTATTATGGTGTTCCAATTTCAAAAGGGTGTGCTGTGAGTGACATACATGGAATGTGCCTCCTTACTTGGGCGGTCGCTATGATTCTTGAAATTTTAGACGACAATTGGGTCGGTTGGAATGTGATAAGACCATGAGCCTGAAACGTATTTATGACTTTTCCGGTAGGCTGCATAGGAAGCTCACTTGTTTTTGGACAAGGGATATCTATTACGTTACCGATAAAGCGAATTGGTCATTCTACTGGGATGGTTACTATATCACCACAGGATTAAAAGAACGTTGGAAGCTCCGCGCTCACGTGATACATGATCCTTGGGGATTGAAAAGACAAATCATTCATTTCGGGGACCGTTATGCCTATCTTAATGGTCCATTGCGTGGTCTCCACCCTTCAAATCAGGTGTTTTTAACGTGGTTCCACGGGGATCCTATTGACCCAAATCCAAATATGCAGCACTTATTTGAAATCTTACCTGAGGCAACTCAATACATCGAAAAGATTGTTGTGACGTGTCATATTTCAAAAGAGATTCTGGTAGAATTGGGGATTCCCGAAACCAAGATTGTAGTGATACCACTTGGTGTTGATCTGTCCAAATTTTTACCCCTTATGATAGAGTCTCGATTGAAGGTGCGTGCCAGTCTTGGAATTCCAGATGATGTTATTTGTGTTGGTTCTTTTCAAAAAGATGGTGCTGGTTGGGAAGAAGGTATAGAACCAAAACTGGTTAAGGGACCTGACATTTTCTTAGAAGTAGTATCCAGCCTGTACACTCACTTTAAAAATCTACTCATATTATTGACTGGTCCAGCAAGGGGATATGTGAAACAACAATTAGAAAAAATGGGGATACCCTATATTCACCGTTATCTGTCTAACTATTACGACATAGTGCCCTATTTTCAGGCGCTGGATCTGTATATTATTTCTTCACGTTCTGAAGGTGGTCCTAAGGCTTTACTGGAGAGTTGGGCGACTGGGGTTCCGGTTGTTTCAACTCGAGTTGGAATGCCTGCAGACTTAATTGAGCATGGTAAAAATGGAATGTTGGCTGAATTGGAAGATGTGAAGGATCTCGCAAACCATTCAATTGCACTGATAGAAGATGATGGTTTGCAGGAAAGATGCCGCCGTCAGGCACTGGATGATGTCAAACATTATGATTGGTCTCTAATAGCGGATCGTTACTATCAAGAGTTGTATAAACCATTTTTATGATAATGTTTGCTGAGAAACGATTCATAAAGACATGAAAAATATACCTCTTAAAACGGTACGATGTGTTGAGGGACGACGTTTGGTATACTACCGCTCCCAGGTAAATGCTGATTTTTGGGATGCGCACTGGAAGAAGTACTTTTCACCAGATATTTATAAAAAAGCAGAGCGTGGCAGCTTTGTTTGGTTTGAAAAGCCATTTACTGATTATCTTTCCAGGGAGGGTCGTATCCTTGAAGCTGGCTGTGGTCTGGGGGTGTACGTGCTTGCTTTACTGGTGCGAGGTTATGATGCTGAAGGTATTGAAAGTGGAACTGAAACAGTGAAGATGGTGCGCGAACTATATCCTAATTTACCCATTCGTGCTGGTGATGTGACATGCATGGAAGTGCCAGAGAAATACTATAGTGGATATATCTCCCTGGGTGTTATGGAGCACTGCAAAAAAGGTCCTGAACCATTCCTTAAGGAGGCTTATAGAGTTCTTAAAAATGATGGGGTAGCGATTATCTCTGTTCCTTATTTTCATCCTTTGCGTTGTCTGAAAGCGAGACTGGGATTTTATCGTGGGCAATCTAATGGTCTAGAGTTTTATCAGTACGCATTTACTAAAATGGACTTTATTGCCCTTTTGCGAAAGTACGGTTTTGAGGTTATCGACAAGATGATCTATGATGGGTTCAAAGGGGTGAAGGATGAAATACGTTTATTGGAAAATATTTTTCAGTGGCCAGCTATCGGTTGGCGCTTAAGGCAATGGTTCAAATCATGCAAATTGATTGAACATACTTTGGGCCACATGATGCTTTTTGTTTGCCGAAAGGTTCAGTAAACTAATGAGTAATCTAAAAGAAAGTAGACTCGTTCTTTTCTTTACTCAAGGGGTTTCTTTAATGACCTGGAGCAATATCGGGGTGCTGGATAGGGAGGTGTCTATTTATCGATCACTGCGCCCACATATGCACAATATTACGTTTGTTACATATGGAAATGCTGGAGATTTGCGTTACGCCAACCGGTTGGAAGACATCCATGTTGTGTGCAATCGGTATGGGCTGTCGCAACGATGGTATACATTTCTCCTTCCTTTGCTTTATCCACTGTTCCTGCGTGGGCCATCAATAATAAAGAGCAACCAGCTTCCAGGCGCTGAAGTGGCTTTGAAAGTGGCAAAACTAATTGGAATGAAATTTATCGCGCGGTGTGGTTATCTTCACTCTGATTTCATAGAGAGGAAGCATGGGGCAAAATCCATCGAGGCTAAACAAGCACGAGTATTAGAAAGGAAGGTTTTTACTGATGCTGATAGGGTAGTAGTGACTACTCCCATTATGAGTAAGACGGTAAAGGAGCATTATCAATTACCAGAAGAACGCGTGAGAGTCATTCCCAATTATGTACAGTGTGACCTCTTTAGTCCCAATCAAAGAGACCGTTGTTCAACAAGGCAAATCTGTTTTGTGGGTCGTCTGGATGAACAGAAAAACCTGTTTGCCTTGTTGAAGGCAATTAAAGGTTTGGATGTGGAACTTGTGATTGTAGGAAGCGGACCATTAGGTGAAAGATTGCAGGAAGAAGTGAGCAGGAGCAGACTCCCGGTACGCTTTCTGGGAAATGTTTTACACCAGCGTCTTCCCGAGATCCTGAACAGCTCGGCGCTGTTTATCCTTCCCTCTCTGTATGAGGGACATCCCAAGGTTTTGCTGGAAGCCATGGCGTGTGGTGTACCTGTTATAGGCACGGATGTTCCTGGTATCAGGGAACTTATTAATCATCGTGAAACGGGTTATTTGTGTGGTACATCATCCGGGGAGATTCGTGAAGCGATAAAAGAAGTTCTTTCCAATGGTGATCTACGAAACAGCATTGGTAGCAATGCCAGGAGTTTCGTTGTTGAAAACTTCGCGTTAGAGCAAATTCTAGAAATGGAATTGGCCCTTTTGGATGAATTGGCAGGATAACGACGAATCGTGGATAGTAAACAATAGGTAAACGGTTTTAAAATTATTCTTTATTTTGCATAGTGTAGATCATTCACTATTGGTTTATGTATCATGATATTAAAACGCATTTTGATACGAGTGTTGAATATTTTATCTGTACCGAAATTTGAGTTTCTCATACACCAACTTGTGTCTGTAAAGGCAGATAGGATGCCCTCTGCTGAAGCACTGCGTTTTCTCTTCCGCCTGGATGCTGTCCTCTATTCTCTTGAGGGACAGAAGGCTATCGATTACGATGGTGGCATACACACCAAGCACCGCCACACGTGTTACCACGATTTTTTTATTAAGAATATTCGACCTGCTGAACGGATATTGGATATTGGTTGTGGTATTGGAGCGTTGGCGTATGATGTAGCTGAAAAAGCTCAAGCCCATGTTACTGCTCTAGACCTTAATCCAGAGAATATTGCAAAGGCATCTCAACGCTATAACCATCCGCGGGTCAGATATATGGTCGGTGATGTGCTTCAGAAACTTCCCGATGGTTCCTTTGATGTGATTATCCTTTCAAATGTTCTTGAACACCTGAAAGAGCGACCAGCTTTTTTGCGCCGTATACGAGAGGCAGTGTCTCCTGGCCGATTCCTGATTCGAGTTCCCCTCTTTGAACGAGACTGGCGTGTACCGCTGAAAAAGGAACTCGGCGTAGAGTGGCGGTTAGATCCCACTCACGAGACAGAGTATAGGAGTGAATCTTTTGCTGAGGAAATGGCTGCTGCAGGCTTACAAATTACACATCAAAAAATAAACTGGGGAGAGATTTGGGCGGTTGTTGTTCCAAACAGGTGAAAGATACATATGAGAGAGAATATTCCAGAAGTAAGTGTTATTATGAGTGTGTATAATGGGGAACAGTTTCTCCGTGAGGCACTGGAGAGCATTATCGAGCAAACTTTTAAAGATTTTGAGTTTATTATTATCAATGATGGTTCTACTGATAGGACTAGAGAGATACTTGAATCTTATCAGTATGAGAGGATTGTTCTTATACACCAGGAAAACAAAGGTTTAACAACGGCTTTAAATAAAGGATTATCGCTGGCTAAGGGAGAATTTATTGCAAGAATGGATGCAGATGATTCATGTGACCCTGAAAGGCTGGAAAAGCAGGTTGTTTTCTTAAGGGAAAACCCTGAGATTGTTTTATTAGGTTCAAATTGCTTTAATGTTGATGAGGATGGGGACATAATTGGTCAGATTGACTTACCAACAGACGGGGTGCAAATCAAATGGAATCTGCTTTTTCATAATTGTTTGCGTCACAGCACCATGATGTTCCGAAGAAAGGAAGTTAATAATTTAGGAAAATACAAGAGCACTATCAGCTATGCACAAGATTATGATTTATGGCTAAGGATAGCAGAGAGATATCCCATTGCATGTCTTAAAGATACCCTCATATATTATAGAATACCAAGGAAGGGAACCATTACCTATGAAAAGGAATCTGAACAGACAAAACAGGCAGAGCAAACATATCTTGAAGTTGTATATAAACTCATACCAGAAATTACCTTCATGGAAGACGAAATCAAGGAGTTAAGATATTTTATTTCCGGTAATTGTAAGCTAAAGAATGTTGATAGTGCAGAAAAACTTTTCCTTAGAATTTACAACGCCTTCTGCAATTCGTCTTTCGCTGCTGATGCCAAAAAAGGAAAGTTGGCAATTATTAAGATTGAACCGTATAGTAAATTTGCCTGGGAATATTTTAATCAGGGGTCGATAGAAGATTTTGATCGCTGTATTTGTGTAATACTGGATAATGGATTTCAGGGGCCTTTTGCTGTTCCAAATATTGGTCTTTATAGAAGTGAAAAAAATATTATTAGTGTTTTAAACAACTACTTTTTTCACGATTCTAAGAATATAGAACTAAGAAGAAAAGGCAAGAATTTCCTCGGCACTCAGTACCTTAATCTCAGCTGGCAATATTACAGCCTGGGAGATATGAGTAATTTCAGAAGATGCCTTATAAAATCATTTCAAAACCGCCCATCTGGAAATATTGTGGTATTGTTGCTGAAGTCATTACTGGGGAAGCGGGTCATGGAAGCAATACACCATTTTAGAGTAAAACATACGGTACAATCATAGGTGCATATTTCAGCATATCTTAATTTGCCAGGGGAAACAAGAGGTGAGAATTTTACAGGTTGTACATTATTTTATACTCTTTGGCTTAGGTGGTAGTGAATATTACGTTTATTATCTATGCAAAGAACTTTCAAAAAACCATGATGTTATCATCTTTTTTACAACATCAGAAGATGGGGATAAAGGTAGAATACTTAAAGGAGACTACGATGGTATTCCCTATTGGGCACTGAAAAAGAATCGCATATCATATTCCCGCCCCTTTCATGACCGTAATAGATGGGTTGAAGAAGAGTTTACAAAGGTTGTCGAACAGTTCAAACCAGATATCATTCATTTCCAACATCTTATTAATCTTTCATTAAAGCTTCCATCGCTGGCAAATAAAAGAGGTATTCCTAACTGTATGACTCTGCACGATTTCTGGTTTCTCTGTCCTCGCACTATATTTCTCACTTCTGATTTAAAAATATGCAGTAATCATTCTCCAAGACATTGTTTGGATTGTCTACAGGGGGAAATCGAGTATTATCCCATACGGGACAAAGTGATTGGACTGTGGCATACCGGGAAAAGAGAAATTAAGAAAGTTTTGAATTATGCAAAAAAAGCAACGGTTCTTTTTAGTCTTGCACTTTGGCGCCCCTACTGGGTAAAAAGGGTTTTTAAAGATGTGCAATTATTTATTGCACCTTCACAATTTCTCCTCGAAAAGTATGTACAAAGTGGACTTGACCGAGAAAAGATTGTTTTGATCCATCATGGATTTAATAAAGATGACTTTTATGGGATCCAAAGAACTGCTTCACCTAAAGTGCGCTTTGCTTTTATTGGTACAATAAGGGCACATAAAGGTATTTATCTTTTGATCGATGCGTTCAATAAGATAACAGGAACCGCTGAACTTAAAATTTATGGAAGGGTAACATCCTCTATGGTTGATGATCTTAAAAAAAGAATTGTCAATTCTAATATTCATATCATGGGAGAGCTAAAGAAAGAGGATAAAAGGAAAGCATTTTCAGAGATCGATGTGTTGATTGTTCCTTCTATCTGTTATGAGAATAGTCCTCTTACAATCAGTGAAGCCTTTTTATCAAAAATCCCAGTAATTACTGCAAACATTGGGGGGATGGCTGAATTGGTAAAGGATGGAGAGTATGGATTTACCTTCCCGGTTGGCGATGCTGAAAAACTAGCGGAAAAAATACAGTTATTCATTAAAAACCCAGAACTTAAAAATAAGCTTTCATCTAACCTTCCTGATGTGAAGGATATTAGAACGCATACAGAAGAAATACTGCGCATCTATTATAAGTTGAAAAAAGGTTAGATTGCTTTATTAGGAAAAACTTTATCGGAGTAGATATGTAGCGTTAGTCGTTTTTTAAATAAACATTATACAATAGGAGCTCACCATTTTGAAAATAGGTTGTTTTTACGTTCCGTATTATCCCTTAAGTACTGGCAGGTCTGTTCATGGCTTCAAATTAGTGGAGGGACTGAAGAAGAGGGGGCACCAGATTCTATCCTGCTTGGGTGATGGGAATCCTGATTGTATAAACTTCGAACGCACAAAGTGGGGTGCAATCAAGTTAGCAAGGGAATCAGATGTGCTCTACATCAGAATAGCCGGAAGGCCGGTTCATTCCTTTCTTGAAAAATCCACTCTCCTCAAATTAGTGAGACCTTTCTCTCTCCCTGTTGTATGGGAAGTTAATGCCCCCGTAGAAGAGTTGAAAGGGAGTTTTCAGGCTGGGGCGGAGCGAGATGCGCTCATCCGAAGTGAGAATAGGAAGAGAATGCTTCTCGCTAAACTGGTTGATGCCGGGATTGGTGTTTCTGAAGTGCTTAAGGATTACATTCGAGACAGTTTAGATATTAAGAAAGCTTACTGCATTCCCAACGCTTCAGACCCCCAGCTTTTCGAGCCCCAGAATCTGAAAGAAACAGCCCTGATACATTTAAAAAATAAGTTCAAAGTTTTTTGGATGGGTAGTGCTAATACACCATGGCAAGGTGTTGGGTTTATTATTGAATTAGCCAAGAAGATACAGTATATTGATGACACTATAGTATTTGTTATCATTACCGGAGAAAGTCTCTGGGAATTTCCTGTCCTCAATAATTTACTTGTCTTAAGGGAAGTACCCTATGGTGATCTTCCCCACTATCTTACGGCCGCCGATGTGTGCCTTTGTTTGTATAAGGAGTATGATTGGCTTGAGTATGGATTCTATGGTTCTTCCTTAAAACTTTTTGACTATATGGCAGCGGGAAAACCTATCATTGCATCAGATATGGGGCAGATTTCTACCATTATTAAGAATGATAACAATGGTCTGTTGATTGGTAATGATGTTCAAACTATAATTGATACAATTCTTAAACTTAAGGCAAATCAAGAAAAGAGAAAAATTCTGGGGAACAATGCTAGAAATGATGTAATCAATTTTTACAACTGGGACAGAGTTGCGCAACAGACTGAGGATGTTCTGATGGATGTGTGTAAAGATAAACATTTCTAACCCTTATGAGTAATATTCACGTTTGCATAAAAGTATCGACCTGGAATATTGTTCTTAGCTGAAGAAGCAGTGTTTTTTTTAAGACAGGCCTATGGAAACTCACATGAAAAGCGTTTATGCTGTTATCGTTTCATGGAACGGCATTGCATGGATACGGCAGACTCTAGAGAGTTTACAGCGAAGTACATTTCCTGTACGAATTGTAGTAGTCGATAATGCATCAACTGACGAAACTGTTAAAATAATCAGGGAATTTTACAATGAAGTCGAGGTTTTTTGCATGCCTGCTAATCTTGGTTTTGCCAAAGCAACTAACCACGGCATTAGCTATGCACTGTCGCAAGGGGCTGACTATGTTCTACTACTCAATCAAGATGCGAAGGTTGATCCCTCAATGGTTGGTTTGCTTGTATACCTTTTAGAGAAGTATCCTGACTTTGGTATCGTGAGTCCCTTGCATTTGGATTATCAAGGGAAGGGGGTTGACCCAGTGTTTTTTCAGCACATGAGAGACAATATGTGTATGGTAACAGATGCCTTCTTTTCTAACTTACAAGAGATATATGAAATTCCATACATCAATGCGGCAGCATGGTTAGTTGCTCGACCTGTCTTCCAAGAGGTGGGGGGATTTGACCCTCTTTTTTTTATGTATGGAGAGGATCAAGATTACTGTCAAAGAATGAGATTTCATGGGTTCAAAATTGGGCTTGTGCCAAAAGCCATAGCGTATCACTGGCATGGTGGTGGGATTAATAGACCCCTTACCTTTAGTGAGCGGTATGTTCGTTACTATGCCGAAATGCTTCACCGCCTCAAGCGCCCAGAACGATTCTTTATTAAAAGTGCGCTTGGTTTACTGCCGACTTGGACCCGGAGATTGGTTATCATGTTAATGGAGCTGGATTTAAGGGGGATACACGCAATTATTTTTTCATTTTTTAAGGTGATCTTTAATTTTCCTCGTATCTGGCGGCACTATGAATGTTGCAAACACCGGGGCGATTCCTGGCTTTAAATAAATAGATGAGACTAGAAATATATGGAGAGAGTGCCAGGATGGTAGGTTTGCGTTCTATGGTTTTACTAGTGGAACATTTTGACTTTATGACAGCAAGAAAAAGTTTGGTTGCCTAAATGAGATTACGTGTCTTGATGATCATTTCGTATTTTCATCCAGTTCTTGGGGGTTCAGAGCAGCAGGCCCTCCATCTTGCTACTGGCTTGATTAAAAGGGGTGTACATGTTTCTGTTCTTACACGCAGAATAAAAGGATTACCTCGCTTTGAGCAGGTAATGGATATCCCGGTATATAGAAGTATAAGGACAATACAATTTAATAAGTTGTTTGGTATAACTTACATATTATCTGTATTTTGGTTTCTCTGCAGGAAAAGAAATTCTTACGATATCATCCACTGCCATATTGCACAAGGATTCCACTCTATAGTAGCTCTCTTAATTAAAGCACTTTTCAAAAAAAAGGTAATCATTAAAGTGGCTGCTACCGGTCCTATAAGTGATTTTACAATGATTAAAAAGGTTGTTTTTGGAGACACTTTTTTAAATAAGCTAAAAAGTGCTGATAGGATCATTACTATTTGTTCTCAATCACGACAGGAGGCGCTAGGGCAGGGGATTCCAGCTTCATCCATTATTCACATTCCAAATGGAGTAGATGTACACTATTTTAAGCCACTTTCTTCAAGAGAAGACAAAGAGAATAAAGTTATTTTTATTGGAAGATTGGATGCTATGAAAGGTGTACATGTTCTGTTAGAGGCTTTTAAACGGTTGAGAGATGAGGGGCTACAGGCTTGTCTGAATATTATAGGCGATGGCCCTGATAGAGATAAGTATGAAAGCATGACGAGAGATATGGACTTGAATAACTCTGTGAACTTCAGCGGAGAAATAAAGGAAGTAGTTTCTTTTTTGCGGAAATCCACCATGTTTGTTCTTCCCTCTTTATCAGAAGGGCTTTCAAATGTTCTCCTTGAGTCTATGGCGTGTGCACTTCCAGTTGTAGCAACAAGGGTTGGTGGTAATACAGATCTTATACAGGACGGTATAAATGGGATTCTCGTGGATTCAGAGAACCCGGGCCAGTTAAGTGAAGCCATGATGAAAATTTTAAAGGATAAAATATTAGCAAAACAATTGGGCGCAGCAGCAAGAAAGACGGTTGAAAGGAATTACTCAATAAATCATATTATTGATAAATACGTAAAACTCTATAAGCAATTGTTGTCTTAGAAGAGAGAAAAGAGGTTATACGATTTTCGATATTGTTAAAGATAGTGGGTAATGAGAATTAAACTTCATATACTAATTACTGTTATGCTACTTGGATTCCTTATTGGAGAGGTGTGCTATTTAAAGATCCTCCCGTTTTCTTTTGTGAAAATCTATTATACCTCTGAGCTGAAAGATTTCAATAAGCAACCAACTAAGGCAATGACAGTTGAGTTAGATGGATATATGTTCAACTATCATGTGCCTCATGATTTGAAGCAGGATGTTTTATATGAGATAAAAGAGTTACTAGATGGTAGAGATCTCAATTCCGTACATACGTTGGTAATCATTGCAAATTGGGTGAGAAGTAAATTGAAGTTTGGCGTACCAGATTATGATAGCGAAAATATTTTGGTGGAAGACATACTAAATAGTTCAAGGAATAATGATTTGAACGTATTGTGTGATTCTTATGCTCGCTTATTTGTCATTGCATGTCAGTCACTAGATATTCCTTCAAGGATAGTGGAGTTAGAAGGTCATGTGGTAGCAGAGGCATTCGTTAGGACAATTAATAGGTGGGTTATGATAGACACGACTAGAGGTTATTATATGTCAAAAGATGGAGAGCCTCTTTCAGTGGCTGAAATAGTTGTTTGTTATACACAGGGAGTCCCATTGATTCCGACTGTTTTTTCCGAACGCAGGGGTGATGATTCTTTATATGGAGAAGCGTATGAGATTAAATGGAGAGAGGTTTATCTGAATGGGCATACTTTCATTTCTGATAAGAATATAGTAGATGTACCGAAGATATTCAACACCATTAAAAATACGCTGCAACTTCCAGTAGTAAAGATTCAGTTCGTAGATCACAATTCAGTGCTGATAGGATACAAAGAAAAAATAGTAAGACGGATTATGTTTTTTAAGGGTCATCGTGTAGGAGTGTGGGTGATCTGAAGACTTAAAATCAGTAAAAC
>CAZOKO010000058.1:0-17429 GCA_964580455.1 uncultured Thermodesulfobacteriota bacterium
TAATGAGGTAAAATGTGATGAGAATTTTAGTGATGTTTTTGATCCTCAAAAAGCTATCAGAATTGTTTATGAAACCCCCCACGGCTGTGATGAGATCTCCGGCACCATTACCCTAAAAGCTTCTGTTCAGGGAGAAGGAGCACCAACACCGGCAGCTATGAGATATGAATTGAGAACTTCACAAGATGGTGCACCGCTTGTATTCACCAGCAATAGCCCTACCTATGAAGTAAGCTTTGATACGACTCAAATTAGAGATGGATTGGTCTTTTATACAGTAATCCCATTAGATGGGAATGGAGATGAGATAGATATAAAGGCTTCTCCTTATTTCGCTCCAGGTATTATCCCACCCTTTCGGAATTTTATGGTAAACAATCATAACCATGATCTCTCAAAACCTTTAATTGTTCTTGGGTCTGTTTTAGAATTCGATTTGGGAGAATTAACTGGTACATGGACTGCTGAGCAATTAAAACCCCAACTATTTCTTGCCCTAAATTTCATGTCTCATCTTAGGGAATTGGGCTTTTTCCCCGATTCTCTTTTTATTGATACGAAAACAATCGTACTTGATCCTTCTGATCCCTTAGCCTATCCTGATAATCCCCCTTCAGATCCCGTTGATATGATGGGTGATCCTGTGGAAGGAACACCTATTTGGCACGAGGGAGATCCTTCTTATTACGAAGTACTCGTTCCAAATGGGATCCTTGATATCTATGAAGAGACAGCTTTCGGGGAAGTAGTAGAGCATGAGAAACATGGGTTTGTCAAATCATACTCTGAGGTGGTAGATTTCTATGGTGAAACAATAGAGAGACTTACTTACGACTACAATCTTTACTGGAATTATTACAATATGCTTGAATTTGAAGAACCTGTTAGGTGGGAAGAACCTAAAAATCTTTTAAAAGAGGAAATACAGGATGAGGTGTCTAAAGGTGCAACCTCTGTTTGGATTTATGACTTTTACTATAAAGCAAACGACTTTGAGATGTCAGCTGGGGCTTGGCCACATTTTCAGAAATCAATTGATGAAGTCAATGAAGAGATTGGAGACTCAATTTATCTTGGGGCTATACAAACGAATAATCTCCAGCTTATGGACTATGATAGCTACTTTAGAGCTGTATACCTTGGTGTAAGGGGATTGGTTAAAACATCTGTTATACCTGTTGACAAGAAAGTTGGTATAATCATAGCAGGGCATGGAAGTGGTACTACCAATAGGCTCTATGACGTTTCCAACGTCATTAATAATCCTATAGCCAAAGAACGAATGGAAGATTATTTCTCCACTCGGATGGAAGGTATCCATTCTGAAGATACGCCTTATGTGGTGTGCTATTCAGAATACGCTAATAGCCCAGATGATGGGAGAAGGGGTGTTGGTGAGCAGGTATCGGACTGGGTAAATGAAGGATATGATTACATCCTTGTCTTCCCATGGGAATGGGATTGGGCATCGATGGATATCTGGGTACATTTAAGGGAAGGTGCAGTAGAAATCACCGATCCAGGGAATGAAGGTATTTATATTCGGGATGAACGTGGTAGAAGTGAGATAATACTTAATAATACGCACCTAATAATAGGAGAATCGATTTTTGAACAGAGAGCTTATAACCCAGCTCCCTATCATTATCTGAGATCTGCAACTGCTCAACTTCTTGAAGATAGATTAATAGAGCTAACCAACGCCCCAAGACAAAAGACTCTCTCCGGTAAAATCGCAGTAGAAGGTGAAGGCATTAATCTTTCTTTAGATTTCTCTGATTCCTTATTGACTCAAAGGGGTAAAATTACCTTGCAAAATTCAGGCGTTAGGGCAGAGGGGATTACCCTAGATATTTTTGTAACAGGTATTGTAATAGGTGTGCTTGATAAAGAGGACATGGCAAATTATATTTTTGCCCTCCTGGCTGAAAATGCAATAGATGTTGAAAGTGTGGAAGTTGAATGGGGAAGTATAGTTTTACTACAAGTGGGGCCAGATTACCTTCTTGGATTCATAAACACCCAAGCCTCGGGTCAGATTGCTGGGCAGGATATCAAATTAAAATTCTCAGTAGGAGTACAATAGATAATTTTCGACATGTCATTATTAATAACTGAAGTGACTCCTTGATTCAACTCTTTACTTCATTAGTTGATCCTAGATGTGTTCCAATTTACCGCAAAAGTTTAACATACGTTGGGTATGTCACAATAAATGCCTACCTGAAAAACACCTCAAATAATGGTCTTCACTTCTTAAATAAATTACAGTCTGAAGTTCTCAGTGCTACGCAAAAAACTTGCGGTCATTTTTATTGACCTACAAGAGATTATTCCCTATACTTACCCCATCAAAAAGTAGGTCTTACAAATCAATTCAATAACTTTAAAAGGAGGTATTTATGGTTATGAGATTACAAAAAATTGGGTTAATAGGAATTGTTTTTATATTTACCACCTGCCTTGCTTTTTCCTGTATTTCTTCTGCCTTTGCTCAATGCCCCCCTGACACTTTTCTATGCACTGGTTTCCCTGATTGGTGTTGTGTAAGTGAACAATACTGCGTTGATCCAACTCCCCCGGATTGCCAACGTATTGTTGGAACTACAACTGTTAACCCTAACTGTGGTTCAGATGAATGGGATTGTGGGGATGGTACATGTTGTCCCATTTGGGCCTCTTGCTGTAAGGGGGCTTGTTGTGATCGAGAGAGAGAGATTTGTGACAATGGTCAATGCAGAGAAGTTTGTGTTTTCTACCAAACCTATGGCGAAGACTCTACAGAAGTTGAACTATTAAGAGCATTTCGTGATGAGGTGCTAAGTCATTCACCTGTAGGTCAGGAAATCATAAAGTTATATTACATGTGGAGTCCTGCAATTGTTAAGATGATGGAAGAGGATGAGACGTTTAAAGCAGATGTGGAGGAGATGATCGATGGGATATTGCCGTTGATTGGGGAAACAGAATAGATTCTCTGATTTGATAAACATTTTAAAAGGCAGTGCTTCGGCTCTGCCTTTTGCTTTATTTTATATGTCAACAATTGAGTCCAATAAGCATGGATCCAATAATCAACATAAATGACATGAAGGACACCTCACAGAAAGCCTAAGATTATCTTGAGTATGTCACAGTAAAATATCTCTGAAGGTGACTTTGACTTGTGGTAAGAAATGTTGATTTTTGAGATTCTTAAGGATATTAGTAGAAGTTAAACTTTTTCGACACATGAAATTGTAAACCTTTGTCGTGAGACTGTCGAAAAAGTCCAAAATGAGGGTTTTGGGGTTTTTCGACAGTCTTGCTATAAACCTTCAGTGTAGTAAATGAAAGTTAATGGCGTGAAATTAATTATTTCATGCCATTAACGCATGTTATACATAAATTGGACTAGCATCAGTCTTTCTAAATTCTGAAAGTAATAGTAATCAAATAAGGGGGGGATCGAGGGTTTAAGTCCAACCTAACTAATATACTATCCTTAGTTTTTAAAAGATGAGTGTTATAAAGGAGGGTGCGAAGATGTTTTTCAAAAATATAATTCAATAGAGTTCACGAGCATCCTCTTCAAGGTCGGCAATTTCATTTAGAGTTGTAACAAGTTATTGCCAGGCAGGGTTCGATAAAGCTCTGAAGCTTCACCATTTTTTCAATTTCCTACAGAACCTGTCTGATGTTCCATATTTCCTTAGCATACTCAGAAATTGTACGGTCAGAAGAAAACTTGCCTGTGCGGGCGACGTTTTAAAATGTTTCCCACTGCCCTACCCATCAGAAATTCCATGGATAAGGGATAGATCCTTTTAACGTTATTCTTATTATAACGCTCTTCCGTCTCCAGCATGCCGTCTATCAACCGCTCACCGATTGTCATAGCAACAGCCCTGTAAATATCACGCCTCGTTTTTTTTCTCCCATGCCTTTCCATCAGAATATCTCAGATGGTAGCGGACTGATTCCTGAAATCTGGCTAGGCCGTTTGCTGAATTTATAGCACTCTTTTTTCTCATAACACCCCTCTTCTTGCATTACTTTGACAAAGCATAAATCGCTTCTTTTTCACTGTCAAAAATATGAAATACTCTATCCATCCTGGTTAATTTAAACATCCTCATTACCAGATCCTTCAGACCACAGATAACAAGGTCTCCTTTTCCTCCCAGCATCTTAAGGGACGAAACAACAGCTCCCAGTCCGCTGCTGTCCACAAAATCAACCTCAGAAAAATTTAATACGATTAAATGGTTGCCACTGGAGATATATCGGTTCATCTTATCTTTAAAATCTGTGGCAACATGGGCATCCAATCTCTTCTCCAGTGCCTCAATTACCAGGACATCCCCTTCTTTTCTCTCCTGTACTTCCATCTGCATTACTCCTTTCCATTCATATAAGTTGCAACTTTTAGACATAATAATATTACATTTTTCTGATTCCCTGCAAACGTCAATTGCCGCTTGTCTGTTCCCCTTTATTTCTTTTAGAAGTCTCAAGCATTTTTATTATTCTTTTTGTAATATCGACCTTTGACTGTATTACTTTAGTTTTTTTGGAATCAAGTTCACACCTGCAGAAAGGCTATGTCTTAATTATGTATTTTTGTAGTAGCTACAGCCTTTAGGTTGATAAACATCTAGAAATTATTACATTTCCTGAGCGCAAGCTAAATCTTGAGGCTACCATTTTCAATTCTTACACAGTCTCAGAGATGGTGATGCAACGTAGTGAATTAGGCTGGATTATTTAAGAATGTCCCGGAGGATACCGGGAATGTTCGGGGAACTTGACTCTGGAATGCGGGGAGGCAGATTAGCATTAAATTCTTTATAAAAAGCATCGTTTAAAACTTCTTTATTCCCAATATCAGCAATGAGAGGACCCATGATATCAGAGATAATTTTATTGATGATAGGGGGAAACTCTCTTATTTTGACGGAGGTTTTTGGGGACAATACCATACGCTTTAAGGCCAACTTTTCAGCATAGTAATCATTTCCACTTTTAGCCAGATAAAAGCTAAACAGACTATCTATATCTTCAAGTTTAAACTTGTCTATCGTAGCTCTTATGGGTGGGAGTTTATTCCCAAAAATATCTTTTCCCTTTCTTGTAATCTTCAAATCTGCTTTCATCTGGAATGATTTGATTTTACAACGCATGTCGTTCTTATCATTTAAGAGAAAGTGTTGCCCTGCCTGATCTTCCCCTGAACTCACTGGCAACAGATCATCCAGCTTCACCTTTATTTTAATATTCCTTAACTGTGCCTTCTTAAGCTTTAGATTATTAATTAACCTTCTATCTTCAGGTTTCAAATCAGGAAGCTCATCAAACACAATAGTATAATTCTCCTCCATATAGCGGGGGACATCTATGGTAATACCCTGTCTCATCAAGGAATTAAGGAGGGTAGGCATGATAGCATCTTTGGGAACTAAGGTCTTCTCTCCTTTTGAGGTTTCTGGTAAGCATATAAGGAACAAACTAATGAATAATACTGCAGTTTTTCTTAAACTCATTCTTAGTCCTCAAACGTTTATTTATATGTTATTATGGGCACAGATTCCCAAACTAAAGAAATATCAAAAAATGCCGATATATTAAATTCAGAAAGACACTTACTTTTTTTAAACCTTTGGCAAACCGTAAAAAACAAACAATGGAATACTATAATAACTTCTCTCATATAAAAAATACAATCTTCTTACTTCTCCTTGCAATTGCATTTTCTTTCATCTCATTTAATGCCATTGCAAAAGATATTAATCTGCCTGCCACCACATCCCTGACTGCAGAATCAAAAGACACAACGACCTCCAGTGCCAATGTTACCACCACTTCTTCACCTCTGTCAACATCAACTGCAAGTGAAGAATTAGAGTTTTGTCCTATCTCTTTTATTTCTGAAGGAGATCAACATCAGCAAAACTTACTAAAAGAATTTAGAGATGAAGTATTAGCCAACCACAAAAAAGGAATAACCTATACCAGACTTTATTATATCCACTCCCCTGAAATCACCTTAATCTTATTATCTAATAACGATATTAGAACACACGCCAAAAATATCCTTGCGGAGCTCATACCTGTTGCTACAGCCCTCCTTAAGGAAGGGACAGCAGAAATGTCACAACAACTGATAGATGATATAGATGCCCTGCTCAATAAAATTGCGCACAAGGCAAGCTCCCAATTGAGGGAAGTAATCAGAATGGCAAAAAGCGACATTATCAAAAAAGAAATCTTTAAGGAACTTGGAATCAAAATTACTAAATAATATTTCATACCCCCCTCCCTCCAAAATCCTGCTATCGCAATCCCTACTCCAAACATGGACTTCTGCAAAACAGCATTCTATGCTTTAAGTTCTTGGCCATAAATTGAGACCGCAATATGGGTTATGTGATATTTATGGGGGAAATTCTTTACTATTTCAAGATTTTATGATTAAAAGATTATATATTAACCGAGGAGGAACCACAATGTTGGGTAAGATAAAACTTATAATACAATTCATTGGAGGGATATTACTCATTCTTGCAACACTGTGGTACCTGGCAACTCAGTTTTCATCTATTGACTCAAAACTGAAGCAAGTAGTCTCATCAGATATTCCAACTATAAAAAATGAGTTGTATAAAGACTCAAAAGCTACTGAAAAAATGAAAGCCGGCATGGATGTCCTAACCAGAAACATTGCTGCATGGGAAGATCAGAAAGAAAGCATTAAAAGGATAGAAACAGACATTGATCTTCTCACTAAAAAAATTAATGACGACTTAATATCAGAAAGGAAAGAGAGTGTACAAAATATAGAAGCAATAAAGATACTCGCGCATAAAATAGACAAATTATCAAGCCAATATGTAAAATTTTTAAAACTTGCAGAAGATAAGATTATCGTCTCCATACCTCCCAAGTGGGTGGACGAGTTGCCTCATCGGAGAGGCACGATTTTTGCGCTCGGTATCGGTCCCCAAAGTGACAAGCTCACAATGGCACAACAGAGTGCTGTTGAACAGGCTCGCTCCAATATGGCAGTGATGTTGCGGAGAAAAACATTTAATACAGTAAGACATACCATTGAATCAGCTGGCAAACCTTCTCCCAATAGTCTTAAAGAATTATCACCAGAATTTAAACAACAAATCACAGGGGCGGTAAATGAATTGCTGGTTGACAGTCGAATTGAAAGCTACTGGGTTGATCCCAATGGGTATGTCTATGCCCTGGTTTCATTCCCTGTAGAAAAATACCTTGAAGGGTCGAAATTGGGTATACTTGTTGAGACCCTGAGACAGACGAAGCAGAGTATTACTGAAGCACTCATAGATTCTACTATCTACTCTAAGAGTATAAATGACACACGAGAAAACACAGGGAAGGCGGAAGTAATAGACTCGCCAGCTACACTGGCGACAGAGGAGGAGGTGGAAGGAGAAAAAGAGATTATTCAAAAGTTTGTATTGGAGTGGAAGCATGAGTGGGAAATCAAAGATCATGAGAACTACATGCAACGGTACTCCAGGAAGTTTACCTCAAGGGATATGTATTGGAATCAATGGAGCGCCTACAAGAAAGACCTTAGTGAGAGGTACCATCAGATTTCACTTACCTTCAAAGATATACAAATAACGTTGGGTGATACGCGCGCAGTGGTGAGTTTTAAGCAGCATTACCGCTCTGATGACTATTCCGACTATGGAATAAAATCACTGGTACTCAAAAAAGAAAACGGAGAGTGGAAGATTTTCGCGGAACAGTGGGAACCTCTACCGAAAAAGGAGTGGGGTGAACCTCTTAATAATGAAATGTAGCATGTTGGAAATGAAATAGATGCAGCGGCCTGAACTTTTTCATCCCCACTTACTTTCCCCCATCCTTCATCTTAATCATACATTTAAATGGTGTCGTTAAGGTGAATATACAGTAGTGCTTATCTATTTGAAAAAGCTAGCAGGTTTTCCCGTTCGAGCGGCCTGTCGCTTACGCTTTCTGGATTCACGTATGTACATATCCTTTTCTTCCGGGAATATATTTATCAGTTCCTGCCACACACGAATACAGTTCCTAATATATGTTTGCTTGTAAACCTGCTGTGGTTTTCCCATGAGCGAACAGCATTCGTTCTCGCCATTTTGATAAATCAGTCCAAGAACACAGCCCTTATCATCAAGGAACGGTTCAAAAGGGAACAGCCTGCAAGACAGGGTTCGCAGTGGCCTGTGGCAGTTTTGAACACCAGAACACACGGCGAAGACATTATAAGAACAGGTGTCTCGCACGAGTTTCTTGTCTGCTTTTGTTTGAATCGGCATCTTTCGCCAGAAAGCTCCCTTTTTTCTGTGCCATTCGTACTCATCTTTGAAAAGTACAGGCACCACTTTTTCTCGATCACAACAATACGGTACATCATTGTTTTGCGGAGCACAGTGTTTGCCACAATCAAAGTCCGTCATCTGCACTGATAGCATCCGATAGAAGCGTCCGAGCTGTTCTTCTGTTAATTTATTTTTCATAGAATAATCACGTCAACTTTTCTCAATGGCTTTAGTATCATTCTGATGCTAATTCTCTTTATGATGGAATAAGCATAGGAATTTATTTTTATAAATAGTCTTTTTTCAACACGTAACACGCAACGCTATCTCACCTATCTCTTCAACCATGTTACGTTGTTAATCCCCCTGGGGAGGTTTAAGTATCGAATCTTTTCAGGTTTTATCTTGATAATGCGAAAGTTGAAGGGTGGTAGTCCCTTGATCCCTCTTCTTTTGAGAGAGCGTGTAACTCCCATTAATATCAGTGCTTCTTCAAATTTCTCCCTGTCTTTTTTCATAGAAATCATTGTAGCCTTCCCCCAAACCTGGAGACCCCTTATCCGCATGAGGCCTTTACCTTTTTTTATGCGGGAAGCAATGCTGTAAGAAACTTTCGGATTAGATTTAATATTGGCAAGCTTGCCACCTCCTTCTGAAAGAATATATACTGTTAGCCCTTTATTCATATAACCAAGAGGAGTACAGCGAGGGTTATCATTTTTGGTAGTAGCCAGGTAAATGGTGTCATGGTTTTTCATGAAGCTTTCGACTTCTTGCTCAAACTCTTCCACACTACGAAACTTCCTCAGTTTGACCCCAGCTTGTTTGCAAATATTAAGGACAACATCATGAGGTTTTGGAGTTTGTAACTTTGCCATAATTCTGTTTCCTCCTTTAATTAGAGATTCATTATTAAACTAGACATTTTATATTGCTAGATTCAATCATTAACTGATTATACATCCCCAAAAAAGATATGAATACTCCACGGGCTGTAGGGTAACCAGTCGAAATTGAAAAATTCCTATCAGACATTGATTCCCCGGAGTGATACCTGTTATTGTGAATCCTGCACCATCAAGATCAAACGGCGGATGTCCTACAAACAGAGTTGACTGATACCCATATGCCTCATATGGACAATCATGATAAGTAATTCCATCAGGATCGCCCAGGCTAAAAAGGGTAAGCGAGAATGTACTATCGGTTTCCGAAAATTCAATGATCGCGCTTATAAAGTTGCCTGCATCAGATAGAGTTAAAGGGAAGAAATATAGTTGATAACTACATCCTTTAAGATCATTTATTTCACCCGCGTTAAAATTAGCACAATCGTTCACACTATAGAAAGCAAAACCTCTTGAATAAGAACTCACGGCCAATAAGATAAACAATACAATCGATATTAACTTTAACAATTTCTTCATAGTATCACCTCCATCAACTTACAATGGGAATAACTTTTATTTATGTTACCTCTAATCAGTTTTTACTTGAACATTAACTATTGGCAAAATCCTATCAGTATTTTCTGCCTATCACCTTTCTTTTCCCACTGCTGTCATGTAGATAGTGCTTTCATTGATGCCATCAACCCCCAGTATACCATTGGCTTCCTCATCGTAAAGTGCTGCAATCTGGCAGCTACCCAAACCAAGGGCTACTGCACTCAAAGCAACATTCTGGGCAATATGGCCGGCATCCAGATAGACGTAGCGATAAGCCCTTTGATTATACTTCCATTTAGATCGTTCAAAAATGGCAGTCCAAACAAACACTACATTTGCAAAGTGTGCTGCCTCCTGATCCAGAGCAGCTCGAGCAACCGGGTTACAAAAGTCTCCCTTTTTTATCTGCTCCAGTTCTTGAGTTTCAACCGCATAATGGTAGATACCTGACTCAAGTTCCGAAACGTTGTGTATTACCAGATAAGTCTCAATAGGATAGAGAGCACCTGCAGAGGGTGCTGTCCTGAGACCAATTCCCTGAGTCTCCCGGGTTATCCCCTGGGAAGCCCATAATATTTGAGAAAGATTTGCAATCGATATGGATTCTTCTCTAAAGTCCCTTACACTTCGGCGACTCCTCATAACTTCCCAGATGGAAATTTCCTTATCAAACGATGGTGGCAACAGTTTAACTTTAGGAACTGAACCATAACGCTTGTAGGTGTCAGGCTTACTTCCCCAATCCAGCCCACCTCCGGGAAGTTTCCCCCGTTGATACTTCGTCTCCCCCTGAAAAATATCTCCAACTCCTTCTTTCATAACAACTCCCCCTTAAAAACCGTTTTGTTAAAATAAAACCACCAAGTGCACAGCGCAGCAGAGCCGCAATCAAAACAATTATAACCACGAAGCACACGAAGTGTCACGAAGAAAATTATTCTAATTTTATCAGCGTATTTCTGTGTATATCCGTGGCAAAAAATCGTTCTTTACTTTCCTATCCATGGTAAGTTAAAGTATAGGACGCAGATTAACGCTGAAAGCTAGAAAGGCACATAAGCATATGCAAAATAAAAAGATTCATTCATGTTTTAAGTTCACTTATTGCAGTTTTTCCCAAAGTGCAGACATAAAAGTTCTCTTAATTCTTTTGTTTGTTTTTACCTTCCTTTGTTCTTGTTTCCATAAAAAAACCATCCCCGTTAAAAGAGAAGAAAAAAAGCATTTGTCTGCCAAAGAGGGGGAAAATCAGAATCCCTTCAAAACACTTCTTGAGCACCTGAGACTGACAGACAGTGATCTCGCGATAGAGCTATCTAAAACAGATGAGGACTGCTTTCGATTAAAGAAAGTAAATGTTTTGCTCAATAATCCTTTAAAGATTGAACCCTATGCAGATTATCTTTCCAGAAGTATCAAGGAAAATAATGTTTCCTTAAAGAATATGTTATCTCTTGCCATCAAAGAACTTGAAATTGAAATCAACGCTAAAAACATTCAGGACCAATCCCCAGGCGATGAGAACAACCAGTTTAAGGATATTCTACTTAATATCCCTGAAGGAGCGAGAGATGAGCTTCTGAGACTACTATCCACTGCCTCTTCGGCTCAATTAAAACTTGATGAAGCCTTCTCACCCCTTTCTCAAAATGATGTTAGGTTTTTAAAAACCTATTTTTCAGAGATGATTCTCAAAGATAAACTGGAGTTTATAGAAGAAATTCAGGCTCCCGACAAAAAACCTTCGATGAGAGAAGAACAATATGTGAAGGAGACCAGCTTTTATCTAGCAGGCAAAATAAAACGAGATCAACTCTTTGAAGCATCCCTGCTGGTAGCCGGTGCACTTGACCGCCTTTTAAAAAACGCTGATCTTTTGAAAAGAATCAATGTTAACACCAGAGAAAAAAAAGATGACGGGCTTACCGGAGATATTATGATATGCGAAGATACCCCTCTTGGGAAAATCATCATTGGAGGGAAAGGAAAAACCTGTTACAGAAACACAAATGCCTTTCTTATTATTGATCTGGGTGGAGACGATGAATATTTTGACCCTTCCACCCTTTCCTCATCTATTATCGTCGATCTTGAAGGGAACGACCTTTACAGTTCCAGTAAAAAATACTCTCATGGATGCGGGAGCTTTGGATTGGGTTTCCTGATTGATTGTTCAGGTGACGACAGATATCTGTCTCAGGATTTTTCACAGGGATGTGGTTTCTTCGGGGTAGGTGTTCTTTATGATAAGAAAGGTGACGACAGGTATCTTTCTGACATTATGGGACAGGGAGCTGCTGCCTTTGGAATAGGAATTCTATGTGACCTCACGGGGAATGACTCCTACCATGGAAACTTATATAATCAGGGAATGGGTTTCGTAGGAGGGATGGGGCTCTTAATTGAATCCCGGGGGAATGATACCTTCTTTTCAGGAGGAAAGTATCCGGATTTCAGGGAGCCTGATGTGGCCTTTGACAGCTTCTCTCAGGGGTTCGGTTACGGGTACAGAAACTTCGGATCAGGAGGTATAGGAGTTCTCTGGGACGATAAGGGGAATGATCACTATAGCAGCAGCTATTTTTCTCAGGGCTCCAGCTACTGGCTTGCCATTGGTCTGCTTATTGATAATGGGGGCAATGACATCTATCATGCCAGACGATACACTCAAGGGGCAGGAACTCATTTGACGGTAGGAGCACTTATCGACCGATCGGGAGATGATTACTATACTTCCCTTGGTGTTTCACAGGGATGTGGCTATGATTTCTCACAGGGACTGCTCTTTGATAATGAGGGAGATGACACTTACGCTGCCAGGTGGTTTGCCCAGGGAACCAGTGGATCTTCAGGAACAGGAATGCTGATTGACCAGAAAGGCAATGATTCTTATCTGTGCGGCTCCTTTAACAGTCAGGGAAATGGACAATACAACGTTGAAAGAAAATCAGGATGTGTTGGACTGCTGATAGACTTACAGGGGGAAGACAGTTATTCTGGAAAAGGGGAAGATAATTATCTCTGGCACCAGGGAAAATACGGCGGGGGAATAGATTCTTCCGAATTTTCCTGGAATAAAAATACTGACTCCTGGTCCGATGAAGAATTAATATCCACCAAAGAAATGATTCCTCCCCCCATGAAACCACCCGTACTCGAAAAAAAAGAACTCCTGCCAGAACTAGAATCCGGTCTGGAAAATGATGACCATAAACAGAGGGTCGTTAAAAAACTCTCTGAAATCGGACCATCTATTATCCCTTGCTTGATTGACTATCTGGACATAAAGGATATTCTACTCAAGCTGACAATTATAGATATTGTCAAGGAGATGGGGAAAGATGCTGCTCCTGCCCTGATAAAAGCACTGGGGGACAACGAAAATTCTCATGCATCCTCTATTCTCCATATGTTAGGTGATATAGAGGATGAACAGTCTCAGGAGACCTTCGTCTCTTTTTTAAAGGTTGATGATCCAAAGCTCAGGGCAGTAGCAATGAGGGGTCTTAGTAAGTTAGCACCTGCTCCTCCACTTGCAGAGATACTACCTTATGCAAAAGATGAAAATCCATCTGTCAGGAAATATCTGGCCATTGCTCTAAAAAAATACGAAGAACCTGAAGCCATCAAAGTCTTAACAAGATTTCTAGCAGACGACAATTTCAATGTCCGTTTTGCCGTCTGTGAATCACTAAAGGAAAAAGGTGATAAGGCAAAGCATTACCTTCTCAATCTTATTGAAGATAAGGATAGGTACCCCGAGTATGCAATTGACCTTGCAAGGGATATTTTAGAAGAGAGTGAGGGTAGATGATGTGATGAGGTTTTTACAGATAGGCTTTTACAAATCCATTAATTACATTTGCGGCAGTAGACTCCATCATTATGAAGTTGATTCCCATACCTTCCCCGGCTTTACCATGATGGACAACTTTACCATCAACTTCAATGTAAATATCCTCATACTCATCTTCCCCGGGTATTTCGAAGGCAAGGGGCACTCTGGTGTTTATGGGTAGTAAGCTAAATCTTTCTGATTCATTTATAAAACACCCACCCACTGAGATATCTCTCATTATTCCCGCTTCATCGTTACTCTTATTCACAACCTTTATACCAAATTCCAAACGTGGGTGAGCTCTCCATTCAGCCATAGGATTCTCCTCAAATACAAAATTATTCACCGCAGAGAACGCTAAGATCGCAGAGGCAACAAAATATTCTACTGGGTGTGAGTTACCAATCCAACTTGTGAAAAAGAATCTCGCGAAGCTATTTATCTGGGGCGATCTCTGTGGTGAATAGTTACACCCAAATAAAATAAGAACCAGCTTGAGAACCACATTACTTATAGTATAGGAATATTTTTAATAATGTCAAATGATAAAACCAAACAAAATTTGCATTCACTCCCTTCTCATGATATAGGGGAATCTTAAATACTACACTTACTGGTTTTTAACAATCATAGACTCCTCAAAGGAAACCTAAAAAACACTATGAAATATAGCTCATTCCAGGAATACCTCAATGCTGAAGAAAAGAGAATCCTTGAAAAATGCAAAGCATGCAGTAAGTGCATTGAGGTGTGCACTAATGTCAACGCCTTCAATTTAAGCAAGGAACAAACAAAATCTCTTCCCCAGCAGCTTCTTGATGCCCTTTCAGGCAAGGAGCTTTCCGATCCTGTCTTTCAGTGGGTGTTTGGCTGTAATCACTGTGGTCGATGTTTAGACATCTGTCCCAAAGGGATTGACCCTTTAGAGCGAAATTACATCATCAAAACTAAATTTTTAGACAAGGGAAACAAGCGGGTATCCATGGTCCGTGACCGCATCTTCGACCCTGCTTCAGGTGGTTTCAAAAAAACAATTGATATAATCCACCAGTTGCAGATGAAACCTTCAGAAGCGCGGTGGTTAACCAGGATACCAGATAATCCTCCTGACCCGGTGAACGTAGTCTTATTCCTGGGTTGCAATGGCCTTATCAGGCCTGACCTGGCTTTATCTTTAATAGCTATCCTGGAGATGATTGGAGTCAATTATGTTGCTCTGGGAGGAACAGACTTTTGCTGTGGAATGCCTGCCCAGATAGTGGGAGAAGTAGAGCAATCCGAAAAACATATGAGGAACCTGATTGAAAGTCTGACTGCATTTAAACCCCAAACGGTACTCTATGCCTGTGCGGAATGTCTCTATGTTACGACCCGCATTGCCCCAAACATTATGAGCATTCCATTTAAACAGGACAGTGTAATAAAATTTATAGCAGACCATATGGACCGTCTTCAATTTAAGCATCCTCAACCCCTGAAAGTAACCTTTCACGATTCCTGTGCTCACGGTCGTCTCTGGGGAGATTATGAAAGCCCACGCAAAATATTGAAAGCAATTCCCGGTGTGGAACTTATTGAGATGAAACATGTTAAACAAGATGCACCCTGTTGCGGTGGAACAGGTGAGATGTTCTTTCCCGGCAAAGGTGAAGACTTAAAAAAGATGAGGATAGAAGAGGCAAAAGAAACAGATGCTAAAGAGCTGGTTACCATATGTGTAGGATGTGAATTAAGCTATCTAAAGTGGAAAGGAAATAAACCCTTCAAGATAACAAACATTATCTCTTTGCTGGCAAAATCACTGGGGATTGAAAGAGAGCATGCTCTTGAACCATTTTTCTTCTCTAAAGATATGGAAGGTGTACTGAAAAAATTCAAAGATACTATCGAAGTCAGCAAATATAGTAAGGATGACTATCGTATGACTTTAGGAAGATTTATCGGGGTTCAATCAAAAGGTAAATGAAAAATTCACAGGGCTTAAAAACAGCACCTGAAAAAGAAATACTTAAGCAGCGCATCTCTGCTCTGGAGACCATTACCCTGGAAGTGTCACAATCACTTGATCTGGGCAATGTGCTCAAATCTGCTCTGGAGAAAACCATCCAAGTTATGGAACTTGATGCCGGAGGTATTTTATAGATACCACTTCGTTACCTTGCCCATGAAACCTTTTTTATTATTAGCTTTCATATCATTATATTTTTCTATGTAAGCAAGGTGTTTTTTAAGGACCTTTTTCTTTGCAGCTAAGGTTGGTCTTTTAAGAGTCTTACCTTTTTTCAAATAGCTCTCAATATCTCTAAATATCCATGGGTTGCCAAGTGCACCTCTGGCAACCAATATTCCATCACACCCTGTTTCATCAAGCATCTTTTTAGCCATAAAAGGATTTAATATATTTCCACTTCCAAACACGGGTATCTTTAAGGCAGCTTTGACAGCCTTTATTGATTCATAGTCGACATCGCCACTGTACCCTTGAGAACTTGTCCTGCCGTGTATAAAAATGATGGAAGCTCCGTTTGTCTGACATATCTTAGCAGTTTTAACACACTCCTTAATATCCCTTTTGTTAAAACCCGTCCTTAGCTTAACTGTAATTGGAATCCGCAGCTTGGAAGATAATTTTTTAATAATTTTTCCAAGAGTTGCCGTATCATTTAACAGGGCTGCACCAGCTCCTTTTTTTATTATTTTTTTTGCAGGACAGGCGCTATTGATATCCAAAAAAGATATATCAACAAGAGTTGTAAGTTTTTCGGCAGCATCAAGCATTACACAAGGATCTCCACCTAATAATTGCGCAGCAATGGGAGAATCTTTCTTAAGAGTTTTTAAAGAACGTCTGCTTGCTTGATTGTTATAAACTGTGGCTTTCGCATCGATCATTTCGAAAAAGCAATGCTTAGCACCCAACCCACGACTTATAAGTCTAAAGGGAAGATCTGTTATGCCCGACATGGGAGCCATATATATTTTTGGATTCATGAAGAATATTAACGCAGGAGATCAACGCCCAATTTTCTAAAAAGTTCATCAAGCTTCATCATTGGTAAACCTAATATATTATAGAATGAGCCTTCTATGTTATCAAATATAAATGTTCCGGGGCCTTCTATTGAAAAACCACCTGCCTTATCATGAGGGCCGGCTATTCTCACATATTTATCTATTTCTCCAGGTGAAAGCTTCCTGACGTAGACCTTTGATATATCAACTGCAGTTACTGACTTTCCTTTTTTTGCATCAATCACGCAAAGACCAGTATAAACAAGAAGCGTCTTTCCTGAAAATGCCTTAAGAAATGATTTTGCTTGCCTTTTTGTTTCCGGTTTTCCGATAAGCCGCTTTCCTAATAAAACAACTGTATCAGCGCCAACAATAAAACCCTCTTTGTATCTATCTGCTATATTTTCTGCCTTATCCTGAGCATTATGCAAAACATTAAACCTTGCCCCCCTTTTGCAATCCATCTTCTCGCAAGTATTGCTCACAGTAACTCTATGCGTTATCCCACACTCTTTAAGTATCTTTGAGCGCCTCTTTGAGGCTGATGCCAGTATTATTTTATATTTCATATACTATTTCCGCAAATCCATCATGGAGAAAACGCTGCCTGCTATTGTATCCACCTGTCTTCGCATCCACATCTATCACTTCTCCAGTAAAAAAAGCCCCTTTACAAGCTTTGACTCCATGGTCTTGGGGTTTAAATATATTTTTTACCTTTTTCAGGGAATATTTTATCCCAGAATTTGCAGTTAACCACAGAGGGCACAGCGCAGCAAAGCCGCAACCAAAAGAAATATAACCACG
>CAZOKO010000059.1:0-17402 GCA_964580455.1 uncultured Thermodesulfobacteriota bacterium
CTCAGCTATGCCACTGCTCTTATTTGTGACATGTCAAGGAGTAAAGCATATAAGTTGACTTACTCTGAACCACAAAATTCGAGGAGGTCTAAAAAAACAATTAAGGAGGGCAGTTACCCATCATATTCGTATTCGAATTCTCCCCTTTCTTTCATTTTCTTGATTTCTTCTTGTCTTAAGACATTTTTGAAAAGTTTCTCGGTTACGGTGAGTGGAAATTCATTTCTGAATTCTACGTAACGTGGATCCTTTGGAGCAGCGTAAGAAGGAAATTTCTCCCGGCAAAACCTGATGATTTCCTCAGCTGTAAGTTTTTTCTCACACCCCGGTTTGGGTTTTATGTAAATTTTTACTCTTTCGCTTCCCGGGGTTTTGGGGTCAGGGATGCCAACCACTGCAGCTATGGCAACATCGGGATGATTAAACAGTTCCTCATCCAGTTCTGTTGAGTAGACTTTAAAGCCGGACACATTAATCATGTCTTTGGTCCGATCTTCAATGTAAAAGTAACCGTCTTCGTCCATCCGGGCGATATCATTGGTGCAAAGCCATCCATCTTCTAATCCACTGCCGGGCGTAGGCCAATAGCCTTTCATTGCTTGGGGTCCTCGTAAATATATAATACCAGGCTCTCCGAAAGGAACCTCCTCTCCTGTATCCGGATCTATCAATTTGACTTCGGTATCAGGAACCGGAATTCCAAGACTCAATTTTTCCTCTTTCATAAATCCGGTGATTTTTGAGAATGCTGAAATGTTCAAATGAGTGAGGGGACTGGTTTCGGTCAAGCCATAAGACTCTGATATGGGATTGCCCATCTCTTTCTTAACGGCATCGGCAATAATTTTGGGGAGGGGAGCCGCACATGACATCATCATGGTCTGCATCCTCCCCACTTTGCTATTCACCATCCGGAAATATTGTGTGGGAACACAGGCAACCAGAAACGGACGATGCTCCTGCATGGTTTTTACCAATTTGTCATTATCTCTGGGGTCCGGAACCAAGATGATGCGGAGCCCCCAGTAGAGAGCGAATTCTACCACCCAGTGACCATAGGCATGAAACAAGGGAACCGGGATGAGAATGGAGGTCTTTCCCCTGATGCCAGGTTCCAGCGGTGTCAACATCCAGGGAAGTCCCTGCCTTAAATTAGCCATCCGGTTGAAATGGGTTAGCATGACGCCTTTAGGCAGCCCGGTGGACCCGCCGGTGAAACAGAGAAAGGCAAGATCCTCTTTGGGATCGATTTCAACCTCTGGTGGATTAGGTTCATGTTCATCCAGCAATTTCCTGAGTTGTATTGCTCCCGGAATATCTTTTAACTCCGGAGGATTCGCACCATAATCCTCCCTGGAGGTAACGATGATATTTTGTAATTTGGTTTTACTTTTGATGGCATTTATCATGGGGAGGTTGTCTTCAATGCAAATAACCGTTTCGGCACCCGGACTACCAATCTCATGTTCCAGGTCTCGCTCTTTGTGCAGTATACTGCAGGGAATGTGGGTTGCCCCAACCCTCAATATTCCCATATCGGCAATGATGAATTGTAGGCAATTGGGGATTACGGTTGCCACCATGTCTCCCTTCTTAACTCCCAGTGCTGCAAGGGCAGTTGCCAATCTGTCCACGTATTCCTTTAGTTTTTTATAACTGGTTTCTTTTCCAAAGGCGAGACAGGCGGGGCGGGAAGGGAATCTCTCAGCCGAATCATACAAAATCTGGTGAAGCGGAATTTCCGGGTAGGGTTCCAGCGTTTTTTTTAGTGGATAGGGTCCAAATTTGTAACTTTTAAGCCAGGGTTTATCGGCATAGGTCGTTTTAGTGGTCTCACTCATATAATCCTTACCCTTCTTTTTGGACGCAGATAAACACAGATTATCAAGATTTTAAATATAAGATTGGGTATTAAGATGGGTTGGGAAATAAAAAAAGAAAACCCATGACGTAAATCGAAACGCGTAACCCGCAACACCTTACTTTTGATAAAATGATTTTTCTGAGATTATCTGCGAAAATCTGCGTCCCAATTTTAATTATCCCCACAGATCCGGAATGACATTTTCTAATCCCAATTCCTTCAGTTTTTCAGGGGAGGGTTTGCCGGTTTTCTTGTCCCATCCTCTCACTTCATAGTAATGATCCAGCAGCATGTCTAATTGATCTATCACATGGTCTTTCGCCGGGCCATCTGGCATGGGTTCTTCCGTTAAGCGTTTAGGAAGGGTATCATCAGCTCTGGAGAATCCTTCCCGCATGTTGAATGCCCTGGAGAGGTTAACGATCCTCTCACCGGTTTTGCGGAAGTCATCTATGTTGAATTCCCAGCCGATGACGTTTGCGATCAAATCAACCCACTCTTTTGCATCCAGCATCAATCCCATGAATTTACAGGTTCCGGTTGCATCAAACATGGTCAAGGCATTTTCAAGATCATTTAGCACCTTGGCATCTTTTGGTTTTGGTACAAAAACGTCATCAATTTTGCTATCATCAACGACGAGAAAGGGTGTGTCGATGAACGTTGGGCCCTGGATATAGCCCGTCATGTGATCGCCTCCGCGACTTGCCACCGCATACCCGAGTCCGGTGATCTTGGCGGCCCGGGAGTCATAGGCAGGCAGTTCCAATCCTTTCACCTGCATGGCAAATTTCTCTGATCCTTTGCCCAGTTTCTCAGCAGCTCTCTTTGTCCCTTCACCCAACAAATCTCCGATCCCTTCTTTTTTACCTATTTTTTCTGTGAGTTCAACCAGGATATCTGGATCCCCAAATTTGATTTCAAGACCTCCGGTATCCTCTTTGGTCAGGATGCCCTTCTCATAGCATTCCATGGCGAAGGCAATCACACTTCCAGCGGAAATGGTGTCAATGCCATATTCATTACAGAGAAAGTTCGCCATGGTGATGGCATTGAGGTCATCCACGTCGGTTGCGGATCCCAGAAGAACGACAGACTCGTATTCTGGTCCTTCTCCTTCTTTACCTGCCCATTTGCCGGTTTTGATTTTAGATATTCTTCCACAGGCTATGGGACAGGCAAAACAGGAGACCCTGTCTTTGAGTACGTTTTCAGTCAGTGCCGGCCCGTTTATTTTGTCTACATGATCAAACATTCCACGTTGCCAGTTTCTTGTGGGAAGGCCTCCCCTGACATTCACCATATCAAGAAGGAGATTTGTTCCGTGAGTTTCAAGGCCTACTTTTAACATGGAGTCCCTAATGAGGTCGTATTGTTTTTTTGCCACATCTTTAAATTGGTCGGGTTTGGCGACCTCAATTTTCTTCGTCCCTCTTGCGGCGATGGCCTTAAGCTTCTTTGACCCCATCACTGCTCCCAGACCGCATCTTCCGGCTGCCCGGTGAATGTCGTTCATCACACATGCGAGTCTTACCAGTTTCTCTCCTGCAGGCCCGATACAGGCAACCTTGAACTGATCGCCTAACTCTTTTTGAATTGCTTCTGTCGTCTCGGGGGTTTTTAGACCCCAGAGGTGACCGGCATCTCTAAGCTCGACTTTGCCGTCCTCACAGACGAGATACACCGGTTTTGGGGAGATGCCCTGAAAGATGACTCCGTCATAACCTGTCCTCTTGAAATCAGGTGCCCAGAACCCCCCCGAGTTGGCCTGAGCCCAGGTTCCAGTCAAGGGAGATTTGCTCACGACGCTGTATCTGCCAGCACTGGGACAGGGTGTTCCCGTTAAGGGACCGGTCATAAAAATGAGTTCATTGTCCGGACCTAAAGGGTCTGTCCCCTTTTTCACTTCATCATAAAGATATTTTGTTGCAAGTCCGCCTCCTCCCAAGAACATCTTGGCCATACTTTCTGGAATTTTCTCTTCAGAAATTGTGGATTCTGTCAAATTTACTCTTAGAATTTTTCCCATAAAGCCGTACATGTTATACCTCCCTGTCTGATTTGAATGATTTATCTGCTTATTATATTTAGAGTGAAGATTGTATTTTGTCAAGGTTTTTTAAGGATTTCTTAGTGTTTGGGCTTCTGATTATTGGATAACTTAATAAGTAGCTTGAAAAATATATGCATTAGTGTTAAAAGCTGCTATTATTATAGATAATGAGATCGTCAGGTAATAATAGAAGATTTTAATGAAACCTCTTTTTCACTCCAGGCTATTGAATGCTCCTTTTGGAGATCCGGTTTTATACATAGAGATTCTGCATAAAAAGCAGTCTCTTCTTTTTGATATCGGTGATTTAAGTTCCTTGAGGGAAGCAAAGATTTTAAAGGTATCCCATGTGTTTGTAACTCATACTCACATGGATCACTTCTTTGGCTTCGATCATTTGCTTCGGGTCATACTGGGGCGTGACAAGAATGTAACACTCTTTGGTCCTCCGGGAATAATCTCAAATGTTGCAGGCAAGTTATCTGGCTATACATGGAATCTGGTAAAAGATTACCCGCTTCAAATGAGAGTCTGTGAGGTTCATCCTCAATTCATTCAGTCTGCTCTTTTTATTTGTTCTGAGCAGTTCCGATGTGAGACAGAAAAAAGAATCCCCTTTGATTGTCTGTTAGAAGAAAATCCTCATTTTAAGATAGAGTCGGTTCATTTGGATCACGGGATACCGTGTCTGGCTTTCTCACTTAAAGAGCGCTTTCACATCAATATTAATAAAGATAGTCTAATTAAACTGGGATTTTCAGTGGGAGCGTGGCTGAGGGAGCTGAAGGAACACATCTGGGAAGATAAGCCGGAGAGTACTGTGATGAGAATACCTGTAGATAGGGATGGAAAATTAGAGATGAGAGAGATATCACTCGGTGATTTAAAAAGAGAGATCGTTAAGATTACACCGGGACAGAAGATTGCCTATGTGGTAGATTGCTGTTACAGCAAGGAAAATTTAGATAAGATAGTAGGATTAGTACAGGGTGCAGATATTTTTTTCTGTGAAGCATCTTTTTTGGAAGAAGATAGAGATAAAGCCAGGGCAAGAGGGCACTTAACTGCCAGACAGGCAGGTCTCATTGCCAGGAGGGCAGGGGTTAAGGTATTAAACGTCTTTCATTTTTCCCCACGTTATGAAGAATGTCCTGAGAGCCTGGAGAGAGAAGCTCAGATGGCGTTTAAGGGAGGTTGATCAACTATTATTATCTTTGTAATTAGCGATTAGGTAGCCACAGGGAATGCTTAAATTAATTGAAACGATCCTGGATACTGGTTTCTAGATGCTGGATGAATATAAGTTGCATATTCTAATCCAGTATCCAGCATCATCTATTTAACGCCTGGTATCTTGTCCGCTCGAAGTATTATTAGTTAAATATTATCGTTAAGGAGGAATGCAATGAAAGTAGGAGATAAGATTAAATTTGCTTTTGCAAATGAAGAAAAAGAGGGTGTGGTAGAAAAGATTTCTCCAAAAAAAGTTTATATGCGGGTTGATTTTCCTCATCATCCCAATAAGCTTATCATTCGCAGGATTTCTGAACTTGAGTCTAATTCATCAAGCACAAAGAAGAAAAAGAAGGAAAAGAAGGAAAAGAAGGAAAAGAAAAAGTAGATAGTGCTTGACCGAAAACCCCAGTATTTCGGTCAAAAATTCGAAATCAGAAGCACGAAGCAAATCATCAAAGATTTAGGGATTCAGGAATTGAGGGATTTAGGAATTTTATCAATTCGCAATTCCTGAATTCTTAAATTCCTCAATTCTATAGTTTTGTATTTAAACTTATTGAGTGAGAGGTGCAGTCGATGCTTAGAAAAACTATTCCTTTCTTTATACTGCTTTTTTTATTTCTGGATAATTACAGTCTGGGATTTCCAGCAAAGGATGTTCAGGTAATCACCGACAGGCAGTATTTTGGTGTAGTGCGTAACTGTTTTCGGGAGGCAAAATCATCCATCATAGTAATGATGTTTGAGGCAAGCTATTACGGAAAATATCCAGACAGCCCCAGCAATCTTTTAATCAAGGAACTTGTTGCTGCAAAGAAAAGGGGGCTGGATGTTAGGGTTATCTTGGAGCAAAGAGAGGGAAAGGAGAGAGCAACCTTAAGAAATATAGAAACAGGTGCTTTACTGACTAAGGGTGGAGTTGAGGTAATGTATGATCCTTTGAGTATTACTACACACACCAAACTGCTTATCATTGATGGGAAGATAAGTGTTGTAGGCAGTACCAATTGGACTTACAATGCCCTTGATAAAAACCACGAGGTATCTGTTTTAATCCGCTCCCCTGAAGTAGCGAATGATCTTCAAGACTATTTTCAGAACGTCTGGAAGACATGCCGGGGTAAGTAAGTTGAAATCCCTTTTTTGCCTGACGGCTCGGTAATCACAGGATATTATTAAGGAAAATTAAATGATCCTGGATCCAGTTAGATTTTAGATCTCGAATTTTAGATTTCTAATTCCGCAATCCGAAATCAGAAATCCGCATTCGTTTAATCCAGTATCTGGTCTTTTCATTTTATAGGGAGAAGAATGGTGGCAACTCAATTTGATCTCTTTGATGACACGCAGAACAATATTTTTGGTGCAAAGGACTATCAGCTCTTTAAGGATTATTTGAAAAGTTCTGACTGTGAGAGGTGTGGATTATATGAAGGCAGAAGAAACATAGTAATTGATAGAGGTAATCATTCGTCAAAGCTCATGATAATTGGTGAGGCTCCTGGGGAAAATGAAGACATTGAGGGCAAGGCATTCGTTGGAAAGGCAGGCAAGCTATTAGATGAAATCATGAAGGCCATTTCGCTTGATACGGAAAGAGATTTATTAATTGTAAATATTGTTAAGTGTAGGCCTCCAGGGAATCGTTCTCCTTTGCGCGAGGAGGTTAGTGCCTGCTTGCCGTATCTACATAAACAGATTGAACTCATTCAGCCCAGGGTTATAGTACTCCTGGGTGCAGTAGCATTGAAACACATGATACCTGAGAAAAAGGATTTCTCTATGGCAGAAGAAGCGGGGACATTCTTTAGTACAAAAGATTACCCCGGGGTTCAGTTCTTGGTGCTCTACCACCCGGCTTATCTTCTCTATGACCCTCGAAAGAAGCAAGACATGTGGAAGCATGTGAAGCAGTTAAAAGTATTTCTGGAGAAGAACAACGTTTTATGAAGGATGTGAAGTGTAAACTAGTAGAAACAGAAGAGGAGTTAGAAAGGGCATATAGTATAAGACATGAAATATTTGTAAAAGAGCAAAAGCTTTTTTTAAAAGCAGACAGGGATAAATTTGATTCTAATGCAATTCATATTATAGCTATTTTACATGATGAGGTGGTAGGGACGGTAAGGGTATATGAAAAAGAGAAGGATGTGTGGTTTGGAAGCAGGCTGGCCGTGCTTAAACCCTTTAGAGGACGGGCAGGAAAAGCATTGATAGAAAAGGCCAAAGAGACGGTTAAGAAGAGAAAGGCAAAAAAGTTCATGGCGTATGTCCAGCTACCCAATGTTCCATTCTTTAGACGTCATCGCTGGAGATCTGTGGGGAGTGTCATAGATTATCACAGTGCACCGCATCAGTTGATGGAAACACAACTGTAGGAAGAAAAAGCTTAAGGGTTCTAGGGGTCGAGGATCCTAGGGTTCTAGCGGAATGCTCAAGAATTACAGTAGATTCGAAAGTTAGGATACAGACACTTGACCCCTTGACTCCCTGAATCCTTGAACCCTATTTTGCGGTTAAGATAAATAAGATTCTGATTTGAAATTATGGCGCTTAAAAATATTGTTGATGAGATAAGGAACTATCCTGGAATTACGAGGAAGAGAGATATTGGCCATGTGGTAGAGATTCTCAGAAGTGCAGGTGTAGATGCTTCCTCCCATGTTGTTACCGGTTTTGGTGAAGATGCAGCAGCAATTAAGCATTATGACCACTATCTATTGCTTGCAGCAGAAGGAATGTGGCCGCAGTTTGTTAAGGCAGAGCCCTATGCTGCTGGTAAAGCCGCTGTAATGGCAAGTGTCAATGATATCTATGCAATGGGGGGTAAGCCCCTGGCTTTGGTCAATGTGCTCTCAGCCGCAAAGGGTGAGGATTATAAGCTGGTTATGGAAGGGGTGCGAAAGGGATGTCAGAAATTTAAGGTTCCTATGGTAGGTGGACACCTTAATCCTGACTCAAAAGAGACCTCACTATCGGTTTCTATTCTGGGAACTGCTCAAAAACTGTTGAAGAGCACTAATGCCAAAGAGGGACAGAAGATTGTTCTGGCTGTTGACCTCAAAGGTACCGATGGACAGTGTAAGTCAGTCATGAGCTGGGATGCTAATTCAGGGAAAACTTCATCATACGTTCTGGAGAGATTGGACATCTTACGGTATTTAGCAGAAGAAGGTATTTGCCAGACTGCTAAAGACGTAAGTAATGGAGGGATATTAGGGACTATAGCTCTGTTGTGTGAGTGTTCTAAAAAAGGGGGACTGATTATGTTAGATAAAATACCCAAACCACCAGACATTCATTTGCTGCATTGGCTTAAAGCGTTTTTGAGTTATGGATTCATCCTTTGTGTTGATGAGCACCATCTTCCCGCATGTCTTGATGCCTTTCATAAGAAGAGCCTTACTGCTGAGGTGATTGGTGAGATACAGGAGCAGCAGCAAATAGTGCTGAGCTATGAAAATGCTGAAGAAGTTTTGTTTGATTTCGACAAGGAATCCATCGCAGGAATATAGTTCAATTGTTTACTGCGGATGTCTGCGTCCTACTTAATTTGAGGCAATCTAAGTGGAAAAAAGGACATTTTCTTACGGCTCTCCACCTTATAAGGTTGAAGCTGAAGTTAAATTAATTGGCTCGGATCTTCTGGTTGCTCTCTATGGAGGGAATAAGCCCCACATCGGTTCCATAGCTGTATCTCACCCACGCCCCAGCCTTAAAGACAAAAAGCAGATTAGTTCAACATCATCTGTTTATAATTTTCTGGGGCATAAGGATGGTGTCGTGGCTCAGAGAATGTCCGAGTCACTTTCAGCAAGTCTCAATAAAAAAGTTGTGGTGGTAGCAGGAATCCATATTGACAGGATAACTCAGAAAGGAATTGAAAAGATAATAGAGAACTGCGATAAACTTGCCCAAGAGATACGAAAAAGGTCCCTAATATTGACAAATGATAATTTTAATCCCGAAGAAGAAAGGTAATTGTCAAGAATAAAGATTTGACCCCAACTAATGAACCATTTGTGAAAGGGGAACGATTTTAATGCCTCGTTCTTCCAGTATGGGGATGGTTTTTTCAAGCGCATTGATGGTGGGAGGGTAGGGGTGTCCGATTGCAATTGTATTACCACCAATATTTTTTGCTAAAGGAAGTATGCTCTTTAATTGTTCCTCAATGGATAATGGATCTTTATCATTATCTATGAAGAGGTCACGCTGAGCAGTTTTGATGCCCATCTTTTTAGCGAGTGCATAGCCAACCGTCTTTTTTGTAGTACGGCTATCCAGGAAGTAGAGTCCTTTCTCTTTGATTGCCTTCAACAGTATTTCCATTTTAGCTTTGTCTTCAGTAAATTTTGAGCCCATATGACTGCTTACTCCTGAAATGTGGGGTACTGCATTGATATTTCTTTCCAGTTGGGCAAGCAGTTGATCCTTTCTCATACTGGTCAGCAGGGTTCCATGGTTGATTGAATTATTGAAACTGTCCTTGGGCTCCAGGGGCAAATGGAGAATAATTTCCCTGCCTTTTTCGTAAGCTTCATTGGCAATCCTTATAGAGTGAGTTTGAAAAGGCAGGATAGAGAAGGTGAAAGGGGTATGCATGGCAAGAAGTTTTTTGAAGATTTTATAGTTCTCTCCCAGATCGTCAATAACGATGGAAACCCGATATGTATTCTCTAATGGTATCTGCTGTTCTGGAGCAGGTGAGGTGTAACAGAGAGTCAACTGGTGAGTTTTAAATCCTTGAATGAGCACATTAATATTTAAGCAGTTGTCTTTGTCTTGAACAAAGTGCCATTTGAGATCTTCTAGTTCAAAAAATTTAACAACTCTGTTAAAGGCATTTTCAACCTGATCGAAATTGATGTCAGGAGGTAATATAACAGTGGTGATACTGTAATTCCATTCGATTATGCCATCCTTCTTTTGGAACTGCTTTAATGAAATATGATTCTCAGGAATGGAGAGTTGAGATAGCTGGTGAAAGATGATCTGATCTGTGGTCTGTATTTTTTCAGTCAGGTTTTCATTGATGGTATGGGGCGAGGGAGGTGCTAAAAGATTTTTTAACTCCTGTCTTTTAACATAGACTGCCGTGAGGATAAGTAGAGTGCATGAGAATATTATCCAGATTGATTTCCACGGCAGAGATGTTTTAAGTTTTTTGAGATCAAAGTTAAGAGTGATTTTCTGAAGAGATGATTTAAGCTCCTGCCAATTAATCATGGTGCTACTGTGTTTTGGTTTTCGGTTTCATATTTTTTAAATATATGCCAGCTTTTTATTAACTGGGTAGCTCGAGCGAGCTGGGGATCTTCTTCTTCCACCTCTTTTTCATCTCCCTCTTTAGTGGTGATGATTTCTTCTTTTGCTCCTTCAGGTTCGAAATGACCTTTGAGATCCTTCTCTTTTATTAGATAGCTAATTTTTTCCTTCTCCTTACTGTGAAAAGCCGTTTCCTTTACAATAACATCGGGTGTGATACCTGTTGCCTGAATCGATTTTCCGTTGGGTGTGTAATAACGTGCAGTTGTCAGACGCAGTCCTGAGCCGTCATCTAATGGAATGATAGTTTGAACCGAAGCTTTCCCAAAGGTGGGAGTTCCCAGAATAACTGCCCGATTGTGATCCTGGAGAGCACCTGCAACTATTTCCGATCCACTTGCACTTCCTCCATTAACCAGTACTATTATTGGGTAGTCACGGGGGTTCTTGTTAGGATGTGCACTAAACTTCATCTGCTGCCCCTCAATTCTACCCTGAGTATAGACTATGAGTCCCTGATCAATGAATGTATCGCAGATTTTCACCGCCTGGTCCAATAATCCACCAGGATTGTTTCTCAGATCCAGGATTAGACCTGTTAAGGATTTATCACCCTGTTCCAGAGCGTCAAGAGCCTTGTTGAATTCCGCCCCTGTTTTTTCCTGAAATTGGCTAAGTCTAATATATCCTATAGTATCTTCCTCTAAGGACTTGTATTTAACACTTTTTATGCGAATTATTTCCCTAGTCAGAGTAAAATCTTTAGGTTCGGTAAAACCTTTTCTCATAATAGAGATGGTAACCTTTTCTCCTGCAGGACCTCTCATTCTTTTCACTGCATCCAGTAATGTCATGTTCTCAGTAGATTCATCTTCTATCTTTACAATTTTATCACTGGATTTCAATCCAGCTCTGAAAGCAGGTGTGTCTTCGATGGGTGATACGATGGTTAAGATTCCTTTCCTGATGGTAATCTCAATACCAATTCCACCAAAACTCCCCTTTGTTTCTACCTGTAATTCCTTATATAGATCTGGAAGCATAAAGGATGAATGCGGGTCAAGTGTCCTTAACATACCGTTAATTGCACCATAGATGAGGTCTTCAGGATTGGTTTCCTCAACATAATTTTTTTGTATAATACTTAATACATTTGAAAACACCTTTAGCTTTCCGTATATCTCATCTGTTTGTGCTTTTAGCTTGCCATACGGTATGGAGACGCATACTGTTAGAGATATGATGAAAATAATCAATGCTGCTACTTTTTTCTTTTCTGTTTTTAACATCTGACCCTCCTGTTGTTATAAAGTATTTGAAACCGCAAAGTTCACCCCATTAGACTATTAACCAAGGTTCTATGTATGTTTGAAACAATTTAGTTAAAGAGTATTTTGTAGAAGCTCCCCATGTACTTCCTAACGGGGCAGGCGAAGAAGCACTAAGGAAAAGCTGGCTACCTAAGTCTTGAATTCTGAATCTGGCATCAAGCACCAAAAAATCAATCCCCCAATTCCTAAATCCCTAAATTCTATTCTACATGATTAAGAAGATTTACTCAATAAGTTCTTAACCAATGCAAGGGATTTAATGGTTTTCCATGGTGTCTGAGTTCAAAGTATAAGCAATGGCCTTTCAGTGAGCCAGTATCTCCTGACAGGGCAATAACTTCACCGGCTTCTGCCCTGTCTCCTACGCTTTTATATATTTCTGAGAGGTGAGCGGAAAGGCTGTAGTAACTGCCACCATGATCAATGATGATAATATTACCGTAACCTTTAAGCCAGTCTGCATAGATGACCTTGCCTTCATAAATAGCTTTAATTTCTTTACCACGTTTAGTTGATATTTCAATACCTTTCTGGAAGGTTACTGTATTCAGTTTAGGGTCAATCTGATTACCATATCGGCTTATAATCTTCCCGGAAACAGGGAATAACAGTTTTCCCTTAAGCATCGCGAACCCCTTGCCATCTTCAGGAATAAAATCTCCTTTCCTGGTTGTCAGTTCTTTCAAAAGACGATCGATGAGAGATTGAAGCTCGAGAGAAGATTTTTCTAATTCTCTCACTGCAATCTGGTATGTCTGTTTTTCACTCCTGACTTTTTTTAAGAGAGCTGATTTCTTTTTCTTCTGCTTATTGATTTGAGATTTTTTCTTAAGAATGCGTGCTTTTACCTTTTTCAGGGATTTTTGATTTTCTTGTAATGTTGTTTTTTTTTCTTTTGTAAGTGACACTTGTTCTATGAATTGATGAATGATTTGAATATCATGGTTTAAGATCATGCCGATGTACTTTGTTCTTTGTGATAAATCCAGATATGAATGAGAAGAAAATATTGTCCTTAATATTCCTCCACTGCGTTCATATTTGTACAGTGCGATAAGCCTTTTATTAAATAGTTCTTTTCTCTGTGCAATGTCCTGATTGATCTGGTTAAGCTGGGAATTGGTAGAGAGCATTTCTTTTTTTAAGTTTTTTAACTTGCGATTTAAATAGGTGAGCTCCTTGCGATTTTGTGAAATCTTTTTATCAATAACATTCAGTTGATTGATTGTGGAAAGTTCTTTTTGTTCTGCCTGTGTAAGTTTCTTCTTCTTTATCTTTATTTTTTCGTCAATATCACTTAATTTCTCCTTTCCTTTGACGACTTCATCTGAAAGCTTTTTTAGATCTTTTTCAGCATAGGCATTTAACGTCAAGGAGATGATAAAGAGGAGACTTATAACTTTTTTCATTTAAGCCTTTAAGAATCTTCCCATTGAGAAAGCACAACCGAATATTCCTAATAAAATCCCAAGAGAAAGGAGTGCAATAATGAGATTCTGGGGTAAAAAGGTGAGGTCCAGGGAACCAAGATAGAGACTATAATCAATGATAATTTTGCTGATAAGGATTTTATAACCCAGATAGAGGATCCCGAGCGATAGTAAAGACGCTGAAAAACCCTGGATGAGCCCTTCGAGAAAGAAAGGGATCTGAATGAAAAAGTTGGTTGCACCAACCAGCTTCATAATCTCTATTTCCTCCCGCCTGCTGTAGATAGTCAATTTTATAGTATTGGATATAATGAAAACAGTAGCCAGCAAGAGGAAGCATCCAATGCTCGTACCAACCAGTTTAACCATGCTAATGAAGGCAGAAAACTTTTCTAACCACTCCTGTCCATATTCGACATCACTAACCTTATCAATCCCTTTGACCTCAGCGACAAATGTTTTTACACTCTGTGGGTTTTGGTATTCTTCTTTTAGCTGGATCTCCAGTGATGCGGGTAAAGGATTTTCGTCAAGATTTTCAAGGATACCACTCTGGTACTGTAAGCTTTTTTTAAGTGTGGTTAAGGCCTTTTCTTTTGAGACATAAGCTGTCTTTTCGGTTTGGGGAAGACTGGCAATCCTTTCACTCACCTTTTTGATCTTTTCAGGATTGGCATCTTTATCCAGATAAACTATTACCTGCATTCTCTTGCCCCAATCATCAAAGATGCGATTGAGGTTGATAACCGTAATAATAAATATTCCAAGGGTAAGAAGAGCAAAGGTTATGGTTCCAATAGATACTATATGGGTGAACATGTTTTGTTTAATACCTTGAATGGCCTCTCTGAAAAAGTAGAGCAGTCTGTGTAAAAACATAATACGTCTCGGGAATGCTATTACTCGCTGAAGTTAAAGGTGTTTTTTAGTCGTTATTAAACTTGTCACGTTTATGGAGTAATTATGTTGAGTTGTGAATTAGTAACTTTAGGCACTCTAGTTCACTTCGAGAACCAATTGTTAAGTCCTCTTCATATCTCAGGATAAACTCAGCTTAAGCCGGGTTTATTACCCTGCCTTTATCCAGCATAACGTGTTTGCTGGAGTATTTATGAGCTAAATCTTTATTATGAGTTGCAATCACCACGGTGGCACCCCGTTCATTTATGTTCTTAAACAGGTCCATGATGTCTTGAGTGATTTCTAAATCAAGATTGCCTGTGGGTTCATCGGCAAGAAGTATGGTTGGGCTATTGACTATCGCTCGAGCGATGGCGATCCTTTGCTGTTCACCACCGGAAAGCCCCAGAGGTGTTGCATCCAGTCTGTTTTGAAGTCCTACCAGTTTTAAAACCTGCCATGCTTTTCGTTTAATCTCTTTTCTCCTTGCACCTGTAACTTCCAGTGCAAAGACCACATTTTCATAGACCGTTCTATTATTCAAAAGTTTGAAATCCTGGAAAACGACTCCTATGTTTCTTCGGAGATGGGGGATACCTGATTTCTTTATTTTAGCGAGATTTATTCCTTTGACAATTATTTGTCCTCTGGTAGCTCTCTCGGCACAGAAGATAAGTTTTATCAGGGTAGTTTTCCCGGCCCCACTTGGTCCTGTTACAAAAACAAAATCACCTTTTTTGATATGTAAATTGACATCGGTGAGTGCCGAGTAGTTGTTGGGGTAAACCTTGGATAGATTAAATATCTGGATCATATGTATCCTGGTTGAGACAGGAAGGATTTACTTCTGTTGCAGAACTTCTTTTACGGCTGATATGATATGTTGAGGATTCAAGTGGTAGAGTTCCAAAAGCTCACTAGGGCTTCCTGAAGTACCAGGTCTATCCTTTATCCCTATTCTTTTCATAGGAGTGGGACAGTTTTCGGATAATACTTCTGCAACTGCACTTCCTAAACCTCCAATGATAGAATGTTCCTCTGCTGTAACTACGGCACCTGTAGCACGTGAAGCTTTAATAATCAGTTCCTGATCAATGGGTTTGATGGTTGAGATGTTGATGAGCTGAGTTGAGATGCCTTCTCCTTCCAGTTGTTCGACTGCCTTAAGAGACTGAGAAACCATTAATCCCGTGGCAAAGATAGTTACGTCTTTACCTTTTCTTAAAACAATCCCTTTGGAGATTTTGAAATTATAGCTCTCATCAAAAATTATGGGGAACCTCATTCTGGAAAGTCTCATATAGACTGGGCCCTGATGTTCAACAATTGCTTTTACCGCCTTCCCCGTTTCTATGCCGTCTGCAGGTACAATCACTGTCATGTTGGGTAAAATTCGCATAAGACCAATATCTTCCATGCACTGGTGAGAGGCTCCGTCCTCACCCACTGTAATCCCTCCGTGGGTAGCTACAATCTTTACATTGAGGCCTGGATTGGCGATTGATTGCCTTATCTGTTCCCATGGTTTACCAACGGCAAAGATAGCAAAGGTGCTGACGAAAGGTATTTTGCCAGTGGTTGCCAGTCCAGCAGCAGTTCCTATCATGTCCTGTTCAGCAATGCCCATATTGAAAAATCGATGGGGGAATTTCTTGTGAAAAATTTCTGTTTTAGTTGAACCAGACAGGTCTGCATTTAACGCAACAATGTTTTTGTATCTTTCCCCTAATTCAGCCAAAACTTTCCCATACACATTTCTTGTGCCCAGAAGTTCAGTCAACTCTTCACTCCTTTCAGCTTTTAAACTCATAGTTTTTCTAAAGCCCTTTCAAGTTCATCATCTGTCGGTGCGACACCGTGGTACTCAACTTTATTTTCAAAGAAGGAAACACCTTTCCCTTTTATGGTTTTACAGATAATGATAGATGGTTTGCCTTTAATCTTTTCAGCTTTGTGGAGTGCATCTAAAATGGCTCCAATGTCGTGTCCATCTACCTCAAAGACGTGCCAGCCGAAAGATTTCCATTTGTCTGGAAGAGGATCCACATTCATTATATCTTTTACATGTCCGTCAATTTGTAAGCCGTTGTAATCCAGAAAGGCACAAAGGTTATCAATTTTATAGTGTGCTGCACTCATTGCAGCTTCCCAGATCTGGCCTTCTTCGATTTCACCATCCCCCATAAGCACATAGACCCTTGCATTTTTCTTGTCTAATTTTATTCCCAAAGCCATACCATTGGCTATGGATAGTCCCTGACCCAGAGAGCCTGTTGAGATCTCCACTCCTGGTGTGTTTATATCAGGATGTCCCTGCAGGGGGCTTCCTGCCTTCCTGAGAGAATTGAACTCTTCTGGATCGAAGTATCCACATCGTGCCAGAACGGCATAAAGAGCAGGGGCGGCGTGTCCTTTAGATAAAACAAACATGTCCCTGTCCTCCCATTTTGGATTTTTGGGGTCATGCTTCATTTTAGAGCAATAGAGAGCTGTGAGAATTTCTGCAGCTGAGAGTGATCCTCCCGTATGACCGGAACCTGCTTTGTTAAGCATGTTAAGAATGTCAATTCTCACCTGACGAGTTATCTCGCATAATTCTTTTAAATCATTTGTGCTTTCCATAGTGTCCTTTGAAAGGATTACGTTGATTTTGCTGAGTTTCAAAAGGTTAAGTCATTGATTTGTGAATTAGTCACTTTAGCTCACTTCGAGACCCAGTTGCTTAAACCAGGTTCACTTACTATATTTTTTCTCTAATCCCAGCTAATTTCCGCCTATCTTATATCAGAAAAAATGGATAAGTAAAGTATTTTTCTTTGAAATTCATAAGTGGTTGGAATTGTTTGGTTTAGCCACGGATTTTCACAGAAAGCCGCAGAAAATGTTTTCTCAAAAAATAATAAATATTCCTAAAAATAATGTAATTTTTCCTAATGGTTTAAAATCATTTGACATATGCGGAAATTGCTGTAAATTAGAGGAGTGATGTTTTTTGACCAGATTCAAAAAAAGGAGGCAGTAAAATGAAAAAGAATTTATTATTAAAACTAGTCCCGGTAGTTTTTACTCTGGTGTCATTAATTATAATCACTGAAAATATTGCAACGGCAGGATGGACTTCCATGAGTAGTGGGGTAACAGATACACTTTATGGTGTCTGGGGCAGTTCAGGAACAGATGTCTTTACCGTGGGTAGTAATGGTACCATACTTCGCTACAATGGTACAGGCTGGTCTTTCATGGGTAGTGGAACGACAAATTATTTGGGGTCATCGTGTAGGAGTGTGGGTGATTTTATATCTCTTTGAGCATACAGGTGA
>CAZOKO010000060.1:0-17218 GCA_964580455.1 uncultured Thermodesulfobacteriota bacterium
TTTTCTAAATTCAATAAACATTACTTACCCATTTAAAACTTTAAAGAGCCTAAATAATTAACACAAAAGAAAATCTTCCTCAACCTAATTTCATTAAAACTAACTGGCTTAAGTTAAGATTAGAAAGGCAATTGAGCTGATTATTTTTCTAAACATGACATATTGTAAAGCCATTGTGTCGTAAATGAACATCCCCTTCCTCTGGCATATTTGTTGCTTTTTATGAATACATCGAATTTATTTAATTAATATATGAAGATAACTATTGCTATATCCTCATAAACGCAGCTTTGCTAACTACACCTAACAACGTTCTAAATGGAGCATTTTAATGGACAAATTAGTGTCTAATCAAAGAAGGAAAGATTTACGCATACCTTTCAAAAGCGTTGTTCGACTTAGTGCTGATAAGATTAATTGGCATTTAGACGAGGCTAGTGACATCAGTAAGAGCGGTATTTTTATAGAAACAGGGGAAATATTCAAAGTAGGATCAAAGGTTCATTTGAATTTTGACCTTGCTACAGATTGTCAGGTAAAAAATATTAAGACTATAGGGAAAGTAGTTAGATTAGTCGATGCTAAAGAAAAAGCTGTTGAAAGGGAGGGTTCAGGAATTGGCATAAAATTTTTTCTCATGCCCAGTGAAGAATTTATGATACGCAGCTTTATAAAGGACACTGCTAATCAAACTGCATCCGTGTCCTCCTCTTCATTACATAAACCAGCAAAACACATTTGTGTAGAGGCTAAAATTCAACCTGCTGCTTTATTTAAATGGTGGTTGAAAAATATAGTTAAAAAGACTTTTTCAATAAAGGGGGTAATTGTAGAATTAGTAATATTAATAGTTTTTATAGTGCTAGTTTCTGTAGTTTTTTTATAGTTATCCATCCACAAATCCTAAAAGCAACTATCTGTGTTGAAACTTAATAATTTCAAATTCTGTCATCCCCGCGTAAGCGGGAATCCAGAAGCGGTATCTAAATTGGTGTGGATTCCTGCTTCCGCAGGAATGACAACGGTATGAATAGCTGCTTTTTATGGAACAACTGAGAAACTACCAGTTAACCAGGATTTTCTTCTTCTTTCCTGAATAGCGGTCCTGAAAATAGACATATCCGTTTTGCTTTCCATATTCATAAAGTCTGTATGTTATTTCAACATCATCTTTACAATAGGCTATCAATTCTTCTATTTTCTCTTCTCTATACCATCTAATTGCCTGGAGACCATCAGCACTTTTCCCCGCTCTTAAGGTGGCTTGCGCCAGAGAATCGAGGCTCACGCGAAAACCAAGTCTATCTCTGATGAGAAGCAGCATATCTATTGTCTTTAGTTGAGAGAAGTCCTTTGGTGTGTAAGGTTTGAGTACCCGATAATCAAAGTGAATGAGGTTAAAGCCAACAATCGTATCAGCCCGGAAAAGATCTTCGATAAGATGAAAGACTTGAGGTTCGGTATAGCTCTTAAACTCTCCGGTCAATGAAGAGTAAGTAACTGCAACGGAAACGAGGAGCTTTTCAATATAATTCCTACCGCCCACTTCCTGAAAAGAGTGCTGTGTCTCCAGGTCGAAAAAGAGTATTTCTTTAGGTTCTTTTTGGTCAGAACTTTGGGGAGACAATGGAGTACCCTTTAATAGAACTTTAAATTCGTTACGGATTTCTTTCACCAAATATAGCAGTGCCTACTCGAACTAAGGTTGATCCTTCCTCGATGGCAACCTCAAAGTCACCAGACATTCCCATAGAAAGCTCTTTAAGGCTTATACCCTCAATTTTTTCTCCAAGTATTTTATCTCTTAGTTCTCTCAGTGATATGAAATAAGGACGAGCCTCCTCCGGGTCGCCAAAATAAGGGGGCATGGTCATTAACCCTTCCAATGAGAGGTTTCTTAAAGGAGCAATATCTCTAACCAGGGAGATTACACCCTCTGGATCAATGCCCGATTTGGCTTCTTCTCCGGAGATATTTACCTGTATCAGGATTCTGACCTTTTCCTCCCTTTTCTCTGCTACTTTATTAATCTCTCGTGCCAGGGATAAGCGGTCTACAGAATGGGTCATTTCAAACAGTTCAACTGCATGTTTCACCTTATTGCTCTGAAGATGGCCTATGAAATCCCACCTTACGCTACGCCCCAGTTCTTCAATCTTTTTTCTTGACTCCTGAATATAGTTTTCTCCTAAAATGGTTGCCCCTGCCTCAATTGCCTGTTTTACTCTCTTAATATCAACGGTTTTGGAGACCGCTACCAGCTGGATATCTTGAGGGTTTCTTCCTGCTTTCGATGCAGCTTTGGCAATTTTTTCTCTTACTTTTTCAAGATTACTACTTATCTGAGACATGATGGTTTAGCTCATAAATCTACTAATCATCTTGACATAAATCCATTTATTACTTTTTATAATATGTATGCTCAAAAAAGTAAAGCCATTCCTGCTTGTTTGAAATTTAGTATGATTTTTAGCAGACAAATCCCCCCCGACCCCCCTTTTTACAAAGGGGGACTTTTTAAATTGCTTAAATTTAAATTCATTGACAAACTCCGTTTTTTAAGTAAAATCGCTTAAGTAAATTTATTAGCAAATGGAGGAGGGTTTTGTGTCCAGAAGATTAACAGTTGTTCCAGAGAGGTGTTCTGGTTGTAGGCTTTGTGAAGTGGTATGCTCTATCAACCGTTTCGGAGTAAATAACCCCAAAAAGAGCAGTTTGCGGGTGATGGTTATTTATCCCCATCCTGTTATCAGGATACCCGTTATCTGCAGGCAGTGTAAAGAACCGAAGTGCCGGGAAAATTGTCCCACAGACGCCATTGTAATTAAAGATGGTTATTGTGACATTGATGAGGAAAAGTGCATTTCCTGTCAGCAGTGTGTAATGTCTTGCCCTTTTGGCGCCATATTTCTCCATAGTGATATTAGCATTCCTTTTAAATGCAATTTATGTGAGGGCGATCCCCAGTGTGTAAAAAGCTGCCCTAAAGGTGCTCTCCTATTTATTCCAGAACATACCTTAGGTCAGGCCCATCGTATGGCAAGCGTTCTCAAATATACTAAAATGAAAGAGGTAGAGTATGTAGAAAAAGGTGAGAGGAAGATATTGCGATATGCTGATATTGAAAGTGGAAAGGAAGGTAAATGAAAATTAAAGGAGGATACTTTAAAAAACTGCTCTTTGTAGATTTAGACAAAGGTGATGCCCGTGTTGTAAATTTAAGCGATGAGTTTTGCTTGAAGTACATTGGGGGCAGAGGATTTGGCATTAAACTAATCTGGGATAATCAAAAGAATTACAAGAGTCCCTTAGATCCTCAAAGCCTGATAGTTGTGGCACCAGGACCGCTCACAGGGCTATATTTGCCGGCTTCTGGCAAGACGTCATTTATCTCCATGTCTCCGGCAACTGGTATTTATGGAGACAGTAACATGGGCGGTTCATTTGGAGTGGAACTGCGTCAGGCAGGCTACGATGCGCTGGTAATTAAGGGAAAATCCAAAAAACTCTCTTACCTCTGGATTGATGATGATGAAGTTGAAATTGTCGAAAATGAGGGCTTGAAAGGGAAAGGGTGTCTGGAAGCAGAAGGGATTATTAAAAATGATTTAGGGGATGATCATCTAAGTATTGCCACTATTGGAGTAGCTGGAGAGAATCTTGTTCGTTTTGCCTGTATCAGTGCTGATTGGGGACGTAATGCTGGAAGAACAGGGTTGGGAGCTGTTTTTGGTTCTAAAAACATTAAGGCAATTGCGATAAGGGGTTCTAAAGACTTACCCGTTTTTGACCTTAAAAGATTAAAAGAGATATCGGATGCTTCTTTTGAAAAACTCAAGAGCCATAAATATTTCACATTCTGGCAGCAGCAGGGCCTGATGTCAGTTATAGACTATGTCAATGAAGCAGGAGTAATGCCTACTTATAATTTTAAAGATGGGCAATTCAGTGGTGCGGAGAAGATTAACGGGTATGAAATGCAGGCAAAGTACAAAATTGGAGACACTGCCTGTTTTGCCTGTCCTATGGCTTGTGGCAATATCTGCCTGGTTAAGGAAGGGAAATACAGTGGAACGGTGGTAGAAGGGCCTGAATATGAGACCGCTTGCATGTTTGGTCCCAATCTGGGTGTGAGCAACTTCGCCTGTATTTTAAAAGCTAATGCACTCTGTGATGATTTAGGCATCGACACTATCTCCACAGGCAATCTGATTGGAGTTCTCACAGAAGCCCAGGACATGGGACTCATCTCTGAAGAAGAAATGGGTGGTATGAAATTAAAGTGGGGTGATGAAGAAAGCATCATCCAGCTAATCCATGATATTGCACATCGGGAAGGAATAGGTAATATTCTCGCAGATGGCAGTCTGGAGTTGCTGAAAAAGATGCCGCAGCTAAGCCCTATCCTGTCTCATGTCAAGGGGCTGGAGCAGTCAGCTTATGATGGAAGGGCGGCTATCTCCATGTCTTTGGGGTTTGCCACTTCTGATATTGGAGCACACCATGCTCGAGCCTGGCCATTGGCTAAGGAGCTTGAAATGGGAAAAGACTGGGGTTTAGAGCAGAAAGCTGATCTGGTAATATATCATCAGACCGTTAGACCTCTTTTTGATATGTTTGGAGTGTGTCGCTTGCCATGGATTGAGCTGGGTTTTGATGAAAACACCTATGCCGAGTTTTACTCGGCTGTCACCGGAGTTACTATAAATATGGATGAATTGCTTAAAAAGTCTAACGATCTATATAATGTGACTCGTGCTATCAATATAAAGTTAGGTGCTAGCAGAAAAGACGATTATCCCCCTGAAAGATGTTTTTCCACTCCTATTCCCTCAGGTCCTCAAGCAGGGAAAGTAGTCGATAGGAAAGAGTATGAAAAGCTCTTAACTATTTACTATCAAAAGAGGGGATGGGATGAGAACGGTCAGCCTGACTTGAAAAGTATCGCAAAAAAGTTTAGTGATCCAATGTGAAATAAAAAAGGATTAGAGAAATGAAAAGTTGGTTATTTATTATCTTAGTGCTTCTGTTTGTATTTCCTTCCGCCACTCAGGCTGAAGAAATGTATATTGTAGATTATTTTAAAATCATGGTAAGGAGGCAGCCTGGTGAGTCATATAAAATAATAGAACAACTGCCCTCTAATGAAAAAGTAAGGCTTATAAACACTGAAGGGGACTGGGCAAAAATCTCCTCAGGGAATGGTAGAACAGGTTGGATATTAAAAAGGTACTTAACAGGCGAAATACCGAAGACAATTCAAATAGCAAAACTTGAGAGGAAAATAAACAATCAGGTAAAAAAAATAGAGGTTTTAGAAAAAGAGAATATGTCGATTAAACAGAAAAATGTGGAAATTGTGCAGTCAATAGCAACCCAGTCAGAAAAAGTAAAAAATGTCTCATTAGAAAATCAAAGGCTCAAAGAAGAACCATACAGGATTATACTGCTTCTGTCAGGAGGTGGTATTTTTTTAATCGGCTGTATCATAACCCTGATTATTCAGAGGCTTGGTCGGGGGAGGAAAAGCAGGTTAAGTTTCGAAAAAGGTATTAAACCTTAATAATACTCGACAAAAAAGTTAGTATCTCTCTGTTTACCTCATCTGATTTCTCATCAAAGAATGCATGAGCAGCACCTTTGATCAATACGAATTTTGATCCATTAATAGATCTGACTAGTTGCTGTTCAGAAAGTGATGGGGGGATGAAATAGTCCAATTCGCCTGCCATCACTAAGGTGGGAGCTTTAATCTTATCAAGCCTGTCTCTCGAATCAGCATTAACACCAGCTTCTGCTTTCCATTGAAACCCTTTTATGTTATACGTACCTTCCATCTCTTTAAGTTTTTGGCGAGCAGAATCAAGTTTTTGCTTTTCTGTTTCAAAATACTCTCTACTGTATGTCCAATGCATGATTTCTTCACATAATTGGGCATGACCTATTTTCTCAATTGCACTTATCCAAAACCTGCCCATGCTTTGAAGATAGTGATCTGGCTTTGAGAAGGTACACATTAAAATAAGACTCGCTGTCATTTCAGGATAAACAATGGCAAACTCCTGTGCAACATGCCCTCCTAGTGAAGCACCTATAATGTGGGATTTTTCTATTTGCAAAACTTTTAGCAGTCCATAGAGATCATCCGCCATCTGCCTGCAGGTATAAGGGCCTTGCGGTGTATCAGACTGTCCAGTCCCTCTCGCATCATAGGCAATCACCTGAAAATGCTTGGCAAGCTCCTTTCTTTGTGAGTTCATACCATTGTGGTCTCTGTCCAATCCTTGAACCAGAACTACTGAATCCCCCCGACCTTCCACCTCATAGTAAATATTCAGCCCACTTTCAATTTTAATCTTTGGCATTAGTAACTCCTGACTTTCTTATTTTACTCTGGAACATAACTGCCACTCATCTTACTATTAGATTTGTATTCATAAACATTTAGTACTATCTCATCATATTTCCCATAGACAGTTTTATGCAGTTCAGCAATGGGGCGGAGGTTAAAAGTCAGGTCATCATTAATTAATGCTTCACATGCATCTCCATTACTATTATGTCTTAGATAAAGATTGGCCTGCACAGGATATGATTCAAGAAATGCAACAGGGCTCATATAGAAAGAAAAATAATGTTCTCTACATCCTCCACTATAGGTTACATGCAAGGTGATACTATCCCCCACAATCTCGACGCTTTCTAAATCAAATGGATCCAATTGAATAGCATCTGGGGGTTGATCAGTAATTATTACAAAATGAGAAATATCTAAACAGCTATTAGAACTTATCAAACTCATTATTGCTAGAAAAGCAATAGTGGCATTTTTAGATTTTACAACCTCTCCTTACGCTCTTCTAACTTTCTTTTGAACCATGGCAAAAAGTAGAGATTTTTTAAATCCTGTACCCTCTTGGAGTGATCATCTGATTATTTCTAACAATAGTAGAACTGTTGCCGACGATGATGATGGTTACCATATCAATCTTGTAACGCAGTATTTTATCAAGGGTAGTAATTGTAATAGATTCGCCTTTTCTGCCTACATTTCGAGCCAGACCAACAGGAGTGTCTGGTTTCCTGTCTTGAAGCAGTATTGATTTTGCTTCTTTAATCTGTCTGGTTCTTCTCTTGCTTTTTGGGTTATAGAGGCAGATGACAAAATCTGCCTGTGCTGCATGGGTAAGCCTTTTTACAATCGTTTCCCAGGGAGTTAAGAGGTCACTTAAAGAAACAACTGCATAGTCATTCATTAAAGGAGCACCTAGCCTGGCTGCTGCAGCATGGATAACAGGAATGCCAGGAATTATTTCAATGCTGAGCTTATTCCACAGTTTTTTCTTGTCTATAATTTCCAGAGCCAACCCTGCCATTCCGTAAACACCCGGGTCCCCACTTGATATAAGCGCTACATTTTTCCCCTTCTTGGCTTCTGCAATTGCCCGGGTACACCGCTCTACCTCCTGTGACATCCCTGATGAAACAACTTCCTTATCATCTATGAATGGCTCTACTAGACCAACATAACTTTCATATCCCACCACCAGATCACAGTTTCTCAACACAGCAACACATTGACCTGTCATATCCTTGTGATCGCCTGAGCCTATGCCTACCAGGAATAAGGTTCCTTTTTTTCTCTTCATACCAAATCTTTAGTTTTTAGTTTCTTCGAGTTCTTCGTGCCCTTCGTGGTTAATCTACTTTTTCATCATTTTGTTTTGAATATCGTTCAAGTGGAATTTCAGCTACAGCTACTGTTATATTTGCTGTTTTTCTCTTGGGATATAAAAGGGTTTTAACTCCTGCACCCAGCAGAGCAGCAGGTTCACACACTCCCTTGCTTCCTATTGCTTTTTGAACACTCCTGGAGGGAGGTGTCGGACAGACAACCCTATTTAATTGTTGTGGTGTGAAGAATTCAATCTCAAGGTGGTGTTTGCGAACGAATGAAATAAGCCCCTTCTCACCTGATTTTTTATCAACTGTTGCTATTTTCTTGATGGATTGAAAGGAAAGCCCCCATTCATTAAAAAACCTTTTCACCGTCTTTTCAATCTCAGTACTTGCCGTATGTTGATTACAGCCAATTCCCACCACCAGATTTCCAAGATTAAGGACAACAACAGTGCCCTCCACTTTTCGTTTTGAAAGCTCTTTTTCAACCTGCTTATTACTTACGATTACTTTAAAAAGGCAATCAGATTTCAACAAATTATTTATTGTTTTGTAAAATTTAATGTTACTCTTTTCACCTTGAGTGATGTATTGTTTAAGCAAATCTGGATAGATGCCAACTCTTTCTTCATGTAACAGGGCATAGTTGCACTGTTTAATCCCATCAAAATCGGTTATTTTGCAGTCGAGTTGTTTTGCCAGCAGGTCCAGAGCAAGTGCTTCATGAACATCAGTCGCTGTAGTAATAACAGGTCCTCCACCAGTTATAGCAGCAACCTTTTTAGCCAGCTCATTTGCTCCTCCCAGGTGTCCTGATAGGAGGCTTATAGCATACTTGCCCTTTTCATCCACCACTACTACTGCAGGATCAACACTCTTATGGGAAAGAAATGAGCTCATAGTTCTCACTACAATCCCTGCAGCCATGATACAGATAACTCCACTGTAATTGTGAACTAGTTCTCCAAAAAGTCTTCCAAGATCTTGGGAGAAACTCTTTACTCCCTTCCCTTTAATCCCAAGTTTCCCTGGCACATACAGGTGAGCAGCTGGAAGGTTCTTCTTAAGCAGTGCACCCAGTTGCGCACCACTTTGAGTCAATGTGACAATAGCAATATTCTTTTTCCCTTGAACTTTTCTGAAGTCATGAGCAAAATCTTCATGATAAAGTTTCGATCTGGTTTTTTTATCATCATCTAATGCCTTTCCCAACAGTATTATAGCCTGTCTCTTAATAGATGCTTTTCGCACTTTTTCAACTATGGAAGCAAGTGTCCCTTTAATAACCTTCTCATCTGGCCAACTGGCCTTATAGACCACGGCAACATGGGTTTGAGACGGATAGGAAGTGAGGAGTTGTTCCACAACCTTCTCTATTTGTGTAATACTCAAGAAGATGGCCATGGTAGCCTGTGGTTGTGCAAGCTTAACTATAGACTCACGAGAAGGCACTCTGGTACGTCCACTGATGCGGGTTAGGATAAGGGTTTGCGAAAGCTCTGGCACAGTGAGCTCTTTCTTTAAAGCTGCAGCGGCAGCAAAAACTGAGCTTACACCCGGGATGATTTCGTAGGCAACACCCTTCTTTTCCAGGAGCGTAATCTGTTCCTGAATAGCTCCATAGATCGAAGGATCACCTGAGTGGATGCGAGCGACTGTTCTACCTTTTTTGATCTCTCTTGAGATAATCGTAAGTATCTCTTTCAGGTCCATGGAAGCGCTATCATAGGAAATGGCTCCCTTCCTTTTATAGTTTAATATCTGAGGATTCACCAGAGAACCTGCATAGATAAGGACGTCTGCCGTTTCTATAATATGTTTTGCCTTGAGGGTTAAAAGCTCCGGATCACCGGGCCCTGCGCCTATAAAATATACCTTCCCGCGTTTCATCTTTTTCATTTCCAGTTTATTCTTTATTAAAAGCCAACACCGCTTATCCTTATTGAATCTGAGCAAGAATTCTTTTGTGGCACCTGTGTGTTATGTGCCAGACATGTCCAGGGATGTGATGCCGTTTCGCCCTCGGCATATTCTCTTAAACCTGCCTTTTTGCTCTTAAAAAAGGCCATTTATACAAATATCTCAAATAATATCAATTCGTTAGCCTGGCCAAACCCTTTTTCACCACATCCTCAAAACCGATACCTCTGGCCCTTTCTAGAAATATACTTTTCTGATCGTCCCACCCGAATTCACTCATTTTACATATGATAAAACAAAGGTGTGCCTGTTGTCAACAAGGCAGAAGGATTTGTTTTGTGGTGTAACATTTAGTAAGTTGAGTTCACATATTCAATATATAAGAATTCCTTAATTGACAATATTTTTATGATTGAACTCTTTTTGATAGGGCGAGTATAGTGAATAATCTTTTGTGCGTCAATAAAAATGACCGCAAGTTTTTTGCGTAGTACTGAGAACCTCAGACTGTGATTTACATAAGCAGTGAAGGTTTGTCATTATCTGAGGTAGTTTTCAGATAGGTATTTACAGTAAGATACACAACGAAGTATTGATAATTTCGGCTTGCTGGGAGGCGTCCTTGATAGCAGCTATATTAAACAAATTATGCCACTCAATTTACGCATGTTCATGGTAGTAGTTTAGGTTTTTAAACTGAATAGGCAAGATACTATATATAGGGCTATGCTTAACGCTGGCATAACCAGCTTTTTTCGTGCTGCGCAGAAAGCGTAGTGAACGAAGCGGCGCGAAAAAAGTCTGCGTTTATGCACTTGTTAGGCAGTGCGCAACTCTCTCGGTTGGACCTCAATCTCTGATTTGGGACACCTACCACTAGGTCTCTCAGTATATCCCAGGAATCAACCGATAGCGCACGCGTTGTGCATAATCTCGATAACCCGGCAACTCTTCCTGTAAAGTCTGGTCTTCAAGTGCGGTTCTAATCACCCCGATGATTGTTGCTACTGCCGCAGGTATCAGAGTCCATACCGAACCCAGAGCAAGAACAATACCGAACAGTGGAAGCATATTTCCGGCATAACCTGGATGTCGTACAAACCGGTACGGACCAGTATCACACACCAAATGCCCTCGATCTGTCTGAATACGTACCACACTGGAAAAGAACCGGTTCTCTGCCAAGGCCCATGCACCGAAGGCATAACCGAACGCGATAAAAATGAATCCTACTATGCTGAGCCATAGCGGAAATTCGGGGGACCAGTTGAAGCGATGGTCCAACCCTGCCACAATGACCATAGGGAACACGACACTCACCGCCATCAGTGGAGCAAGCACTTTATCCCAAGCCTTTGCGTTTTGGATAGTTTTAATATTTTGTCTTTCGGCTGTTAATCCGGGATGTCGTTGTTCCGCCCACATGCGCCCACCAATACTAGCGGCCAAAATCAGTATGGAATATAGCCACGCCTGCCACCAGCCGAGGTCTCCACCGCATATAAATAAAATCAGCGGGATTAGGAGATACACCACAACTAATCTGATCCACTGGCGAGGAGATACTGTATGAGCTGCCTCTTCACTAACCGTCTTCGCTGACATATCATTCTCCAAAATAAAATGGATTTGAGTGTGTGCCTAACATTAATTATTGAACTGGTACATTTATTTTATAAAGAGTCTACTGCTCAGTGGTTAGAGTTTCAACAGAAACACTCAAAAATGCGTATTTTGGGCTGGGTTTATCCGCTTTGGGTAGTTATTCTCATCATTAGATGGCCTTGCTTATAATAACAGAGATCTATTAACGATTCAAGGGGACAGCATGAAAAAATTTAAACAGTATTTAAAATCAGTAAGAATAGTCCCAATGAATCAGATACCTTATTATGTTAGTTGGGTTTCAAGAATGTAAATTTAATCTGTCTGTTTATGGCTCTCTTAGTGGGGAGTTGCTACTAGATGTTGCGGTTGATCTCTGCAGTCATTTTGTCAAAGATACTTGCAAACTTCTGAGGTAATTTTCAGATAGGTATTTACTGTAAGATACTCAACGAAGTGTGATAATTATGACCCTATGTGCTTCGTTTTAACTCATCTATCTTCTCCTCGGCAGGCTGCTGTTTAATGTAATGCTCAAGCGTGAGGGCACCGCTTCTTGACAATTCTCTGCTGACTGCCATTAATTCAACCGGCAGGCGTGATTGTGTATATTTAGCGCCTTTTCCGGCATTATGTTTTTCAATACGGCCGTTGATATCATTTGCAATCCCGCAGTATAACGAATTGTCGGTACATTTTACTAAATAAACTTTCCAGTCCATATTTCACTCTCCCTTTGTTAAGAGCCTTCGTGCTTTTAAGTATTTGTTGAGGCGCATGATATCCCCTTCAGTAAGCACATCAAGCCTTCTTGTGCCAATGTTATCCTTACCACACAACAGCCAATGGGTAAAGGAGAAGGTAGGGTAAAATGTAGAGAGAGAAAGTGCTTTACTTCGTTTTTGAAGTATGGTTTGATCATTATGTAATGCAATAGGCATTTTACTATACGGAGGGGGATAGTGACACAGACAACATACATAACCCTGCTTTTTCTCAGATAGAGATGCTGAGAAGGTGGGGTTTAGTTGGTTTTGGAGGGAGGATATGAAAAGGCTTAGTATATGCTTACTTGTTCTTATTACTATTGGATGTTCATCACTCCAGATTCAAAAGGATGACTCAGTCCCAAAAAAAATAACTAAGGGAATAGCTCGTGTACCTTTTTGTTTATTAACGTGTGGATACTCAGAACCTTACTATGCTACCGATAGAAAAGTAAAATCCTGGATTGGTTATAAAGTGAATGATTTAATCATGTCATGGGGGCCTCCAGCTCAAGTATATGATGACGGAGAAGGTGGCAAGTTTATCGTGTATACGGAACGTCGAACATATGTTAGTCCAGGTTATGCTACAACTACTAGTTCAGGACAGGCATACGGCTTTGTAAGTGGGGACAGTATCATTATTGATGGTCACAGTCAATCACAAACAACATATTACCCTCCACAGATGCATCAATGGAGTGTGTTTCGAATGTTTCGAGTCAACAGGTATGGGAGGATAACAGCTTATTCATGGAAAGGTTTGTAAGTTAGTCTGTGTCTTATGGAATACTATTTCCCTCAGAGAAGGTGGGGATTTTTCACTTTTGGCACTGGACACTGGGAGGAGGGTGATCCGTTTATCAATATGTTCAACTGGCACTACTGGTCGTCTACCAGTAACGCCGGCGGTCCTGGCACTGCCTGGTTTGTGAGAATGGACAATGCCAAAGCGGACTTCGACATTAAGTCGAACTACTACACCGTCTGGTGTGTCCGAGGCGGTCATTAGATTACAGGAGGTCAACGTAAAAACAATTGGCACCCCCCCCACAAGGAATAAATGCATGAGCAATAGAGACACCATTTTAGCCTATCTGAATGAAAATAGACAATCCTGGTGTGATGATTGCCTATCGGCTAGGACCGGAATTATGCCAAGGCAACAGGTAAATCAAATTTGTAGGGACCTCCTTTTGACTCATGAGATCAGACGGGAGAGAGTTGCCTGTGAGGGGTGTGGAAGTTTTAAAGTTGTGAATTACCTTGGTGATGGTCAACCCATCACATCTAGATCAACGAAAGCTGCGACTAATAAAATGCCTTTGTCAGGAAAAGGACATCCCTGGTATTGGGAAGGTAATGTTCAATCTAAGTTGGTATCCCACCTGGTTAAAAATGGCTACCATATAATGTCGGTAGCAAATACAGACTCACGAACCAAGGGCAAGGATATTGAGGCAAGTACCCCATCAGGCAAAATACTCTGGGTTTCTGTAAAAGGTTATCCTGACAAAAGTTCATACACTCAAGCACGTCACTGGTTTTCTCAAGCCATGTTTGATATGATACTCTATAGAGAGCAATCAGACTCAGCCCAGCTAGCCGTGGCCTTTCCAGATGGCTTCAATACGTATAACAACCTATCGCAACGAATAGGCTGGTTTATGTCAGCATGCGGCTTCAAAATATACTGGGTTTCTGAAAATGGATCCGTGCGAGAAGACTAACCCAATGGCGCTCATTTGCTGTGAGACGCTACGTAAAGGCTCTGTCCATGACTTATGCTTTATGTTTCAATTGTGGGGAAGTTAAATTTGGATCCTTCTGTGCTTGTCCAAATTGTAGTATCACTTCTTGCGGTGATATGGCACTAGACATGGATTTTAGTGATCATGTTTTCTCGAAGAAGACCTTGCAGGAGTTTGGTGTTGTCATTAAGGCAATAAGCTCCGTTTACAAGGACCAAGAAACTCGGTTATGGACCTTCATATATTACCTATCCAAGCATCATCCCAAAGTTATGCAAGTTAAGTTCATAGCAGAGAAGAAGGCCATAGTTGATGATGTGCTGAGTAAAGTTGACCTGCCTGAAGTTACAATTGACTATTCTAAGGGAGATATTTGATGCCTGTTGGACCTTACGTTCGAGAAAGGATAGTTTTATGTTCTGCTGATGCAGGACCAAACTCACAAAGAAATGAACCAGATTCTGCAAAATACTTCTTTCCTGGAGCCAAGTGGGTAGGTACCCTGAGAAATGCATCTGAAAGACTGGAATGTCGATTTGTCATCCTTACGACAGGACATGGTATGGTCAATCCCGATGATCAAATAGGGCCTTATGATATGCATATCGACGAGCATTATACACATGTCGAAGATAGCTGGAATGCTACAGTACCCTTATTGTTAAGAGCAGGCCAGTATGATATTCTCGTGCTTTATTTGGGTGGCTGTCCTAGAGACCCCTACCTTAATCTATTGCTACCAATCCTACATCGATGTAATATATCATGCCTAAAGTTCGGTAGATCTAATACATATGATTTGGGTAAAGTCGACCAAGTCGTTTCACTTATAACTACAGGGACCACTACAGAAGAACTTATGTCTATCTTACGATGTCCCGAAGCACTTGAGTTTTTCCCAGTAGAGAGGAGGCATTAAGAAAGGGCCAGGAAGACCCCAACTCTTTTGTCCATACTTTGACTATATACTGCTTCTATATGACTGCGTATAGCTTGTATGAGGTTCTGGATAGATCATTCAAGCCTGACAATGTTTAATAAAGGGCAGGGGTCTTAACCGGCTCCTGTCTTTTTTGTTGGCGAATACCTACAACATATAGTGCCATTTGCAATAAGTAAGAACCTGATATTTTCTTTAGACTACTTGCAAAAACCTTGAGAACCTCAAAAACCCATACTACTTACCATAACATTTAATATATCAATTACTTAACCTACTCCCTGTAATATTAACAATTTAATCTCCACCTGCCAATGTTTTTTGTCCATAATTAAAATCTGGGAGTACTGTTAAAACACCTTCCAAAAACAAGCAGAGCTAACCACAAATTATCAAACCAGTTCTTTGAATAATTGAGTCGGAGGAATTACCCTGACAAATGATATGCGAAGAGGGTGCTTGACAGGAGCTACAATGTAACAGGGGGTCTTCGGGTATTTTTCATGAAAAGATTTTAAACCAGACAGGTCGTTTGAAGAAGGATGCGCGGATAGCTTGCATTCGATGGCGTATAAAATTTTTGTACCACGACTAATTAAGACGTCGACTTCAGCGCCGTGACTGGTTCGCCAAAAGTTGAGTTTCCAGTCTTTTTGATGATATTCATTATACCGGATAATCTCTTGAACTATCCATTGTTCATAAAGCCGTCCTTGCTCCAACGGACTTGGTTTGTCGTGAAGCGTACCTAAAATGGCCAGGGTAACACCATTGTCGAAGAAATAAAATTTTGGCTGATGGCTCATGCGTTTACGCTGGCTTTTTAAATAGGGATAGAGAAAACAACCGATTAGAGTATCTTCCAAAATGGTGTAATATTCACGCACAGTTGAAAGAGCTATCTGACAATCACGTGATATTCCGGAAAAGTTGATTTGTTCGGAAAATTGTGCCGCGGCAACATCAAGAAAATTTTGAAAACCACGAAGGTTTCTCACCAAAGCTTCCGCTTTTATTTCCTCCCGGAGATAGGTAGTAACATACGCTCTTAAAAGATCTTGTGCCTCTTTTGTCTTTTTCTGTTTAAGGGTGCTGTAGATTTTGGGCAGCGATCCATAGCCGAGAATCCATTGGAGATTAAACGTCGAGGCTAATTCTTCGAGTGTTAGTGGATGCATCGTGCGGTATAAAGCCCTGCCGCCAAGGAGATTGGAAGCTCCATGGCGCAGTTTCCGGGCGGATGACCCGCAAAGAATAAACCGGATTTTTGGTTTTTGCTCCATAAGGGAATGAATAACATCAAGGATCTTGGGAACACGCTGTACTTCATCAATAAATATTGTTGATGATGTTTTGATCTCATCGACTTGCTGGCGAAGAAGGTTGGGATTTTTATTATAGGCAAGCTGGAGTTCAGGGTCCAGGAGGTCAACGGTCAGGTCTGCCTTTTGTTCTTTTAACAGAGTGCTTTTGCCGACCTGTCGGGGGCCAAAGAGAAAAAAGCTGGTTTTCGGCAGTTGATCCTTTAAGATTCTCTTGTACATACTTGTTAATATACCGTGTAATCTAACAACTTGTCAAGCAAAATGTTATTTGTGTTATTTGATCTGTATGAAAACTTTTTTTCTTCCATAGTAAAATCTCGTTTAACAAAAAGAGTGAAACCTATTTCAATTCTTTTAAAATGAGCTTTGCTACCTTTTCTCCAGAAAGTAGCATGCCCCCGAAGATAGGACCCATCCGATAGTTGCCAAAGGTGGCATTGGCAGACATCCCTGCTACAAAAACTCCTGGATAAACTTCCCTGGTATTCTCTAATGTTGCGTCTTCTGCTACCTCGGACCACAACGATTTTTCTCCTATTACTCTGCCTGTTTCAGTAGAAAGATGAGCTCCAACTTTTCGCTCAATAACCTTCACTACCTCTGTGGCATGGCCGGTAGCATCAACCACATACTTCGCCTGTACACAAAGTGGATCCACATGCAGGTTTGCCATTTCCACTGCTGTCCAGTTGAGCACCACCCCGATCACCTTCCCCTCACGCACCATTACATCTTCCACGCTCATCAGGTTGAAGATCCTGGTACCAGCTTTAGCCGCTTGAGAGCAGAGGGTGGAAACAGCCTCCACAGCATCTGCCGTGTAGTAGCCTTTCTGGTATTTACAGGATCTTATATCGAGTTCATCCAGAATCCTTTTTCCCTCCTCCTGCACTACAATCTCGTTAAACATCATTCCCCCACCCCACATGCCACCACCTATACTCAACTTGCGTTCAAACAGTACAACCTTCTTTTTCTTCCTTGCCAGATGATAAGCCGCTACTAAACCAGCGGGTCCTCCTCCGACAATAACAACATCAACACTCAGAGAATCTTTAAGCTTTTCAGTAAACCGCTCTAGGATTGCCTTTGAAACTGTGGTTTCATCCAACTTCATATCCTACCTCCATATAAATTGGGACGCAGATTCTCGCAGATATCCGCAGAAAATATTTCGGGTCATCGTGTAGGAGTGTGGGTGATTTTATATCTCTTTGAGCATACAGGTGA
>CAZOKO010000061.1:0-16972 GCA_964580455.1 uncultured Thermodesulfobacteriota bacterium
CAGTCCCTACTTCTTGCCGGTTTTAATCGGCGCTCTCAAACGTAGACTTGACCCCTTTTCTGGACATGTATTTTACTTATCATAAATAATCACAAAGGTCAAACGGAGACTTGACCCCTTTTTTAGAAGTTAAAACATTTGCAATTCTCTTAATATAGTTACAACGACCCTTTTAATAATGCCATTCTCCCTCGGTAAACATAAAGAGTTCTGTTACCGGGTATTCATGAATGATAGTGAAAGGACCACGTAAAGCCCCCTCAAAAGTTTCGGCACGACTAATAAATTTTATCTCTTTGTATTTCAATATGCCTATATAAGGAGTTATTTTGGAATCGGTCTCCTTTATGCCTGAGCTATAAATTCTGCTGTAGCCCACATATTCTGCTCTATAGTAGTTCTTAACTTTTTTACAGATAAGGTCTTTTTTGCCCTTCTCTTCCCTTGCATGCAGTGAGTTCATCCATTTTTGACTAAATTTCTGAAAACCTGTTTCAACCTCACTCTTCTCTATCGCATAGACAATGGGAAGAAGATAAAGAGATGCAGATATAATTATTCCAGCAATAACAAAACGACATTTGTAATGAAGAGAGCTACTCATTATCAATAACTTTAAATTCTACCCTCCGGTTCATTTTTCTGCCTTCTATAGTCGTGTTATCAGCAACAGGATTCGCTTCCCCGTATCCTTTAACTATCAGTCTTTCTGGTTTGATACCTTTTTCTGCCAGATAATTCTTGACTGAAGTTGCCCTCCTTAAGGAAAGTCCCAGATTATAATCTTCTGTCCCAACCCAGCAGGTGTGACCTTCAATAATAACTTCCTTTTCAGGGTGCTTTTGAATGATGATTATCCCCTCATCAAGCAATGGAAAAAACTCCGGTTTAATAGCAGCACTGTCAAAATCGAACCGTATCGCATTTAGAACAACTTTTTCAACAACCCTGGGCTCTTCTGGTATTATCTCGGGCTCAGGTGGTGGAACTGTTTCTTCTTCTACAATAATAACCTCCTCTTCCTCAACCACGACAGCAACTTCTTCCTTGCAGATTAGAAGACCTACCAGTGCCCCAACTAATGCGCCGGCACCTGTCCCAATGAGACTCCCTTCCCACTTGTTATCAGTATCTCCCTGATTGCCAATGGCAACACCTGCGCCACCCCCTATCACCGCACCTGCTGCTGCACTTTTACATATACACTTGGTCCTCTTTGACATCGATGCACAACCTGAAAAAACGAATGCTAAAATCAACGATAAAATACATGCTGTGGTCTTCATAGTTCTCCTCCTTTCTAATTATTAATAATTGCCAGTTCTAGGCTTTATATTTAAATCGTTCTCCTATTCTTTGTCAACTATTATTAACAATGCAAACCCTTAACCGACCTTTGCCCAGCAGAAATACTTTATGGAGAATATTCAGAAGAAGTTGAGATATTGAGATACCTCAGAGATAATGCATTGAGTGCAACACCAGAAGGGCAGGAAATTATCAGGCTGTACTACCAGTGGTCTCCCGTGATAACAATGGCGATACAGAATGATGAAGAAGTTAGAGTAGAGATTAAAGCACTGGTTGACGGTATTCTGCAGATGATTTTAGAAGGGCAGTAAGGAGATGTTTGATTATTTCCACTGATTAACTTTTATGTTGTTTGTTTAATAAACCACCTTTTTAAAAGGAGATAAGTTTTGTAAAATAATTTCTCAAAAGGGAATACTCATAGTTATGTGAACACCAACTTTTAACTTGCTTACCCCTATTTTTTCTGCTACCTTTCTCCCAAAACATATCTTTTCATTAAGGTAGTTAAATAATGTTACGAAACAATCAAGGATATGAGCACTAACGTTATACAGTTATTCGATCTGAAAAAATATTTCAACGAGGTCAAGGCAGTTGATGGAGTCAGCCTCTCTATCAATCAGGGGGAAATCTTTGGACTGCTTGGTCCCAATGGGGCAGGGAAAACTACCATTTTAAATATTCTCTGCACCCTTTTGAAGCCCACTTCAGGAAATGCCACCATTTGCAGCCACGATATAGAGAAGGATAAAGATGCGGTGCGAAGGAGCATAGGCATCGTCTTCCAGGATCCGAGCCTCGATGATCAACTCACAGCTTTTGAAAACCTTGATCTTCATGGAAGGCTCTATCACATTTCTAAAGATATAAGACGGCAGAAGATGGAAGAACTTCTGGAACTGGTTGAACTGAGTGACAAACAAAACGTCCTGGTTAAAACGTTTTCCGGTGGTATGAAGAGGAGATTAGAGATTGCCAGAGGATTTCTCCATCAACCTAAAGTACTTTTTTTAGACGAACCTACTTTAGGGCTCGATCCGCAAACCAGGAGACATATATGGGAATATATTGAAAGGCTTAACCGCGATACAAAAGTAACCATCATTTTAACTACCCATTACATGGATGAAGCCGACGTGCTCTGCCATCGGGTGGCCATCATTGATCGAGGCAGGATATCAACCATTGATACCCCCACACAGTTAAAAAAGCAAATCGGAGGAGAGGTCATCTCTATAAAGACAGCGGATGAATTTCATCCAGATGAGCCGTGGATTAAAAATGTGAATAAACATGATGGCTGCATTAATCTCACGGTAGAAGAAGCCGACCAGAAAATATCTTCACTAATGAATATTGCCCAGGAGAAGAAGATCACTATTGAATCTGTTACCATCCATAAACCCACTCTGGAAGACGTCTTTCTCCACTTCACGGGAAAAACCATCCGGGAAGAAGAGGCAAACTGGGCTGATGCAGTCAGAACGAGGAGGAGAAGCAGATCACGATGAATTTAGATGCTATTTACATACTCTGGCTCAGGGAGATTAAGCGATTCATTCGCTCAAAAAGCAGGATCATAGGAAGTCTTGCTTTCCCTTCACTTATCCTAATAATTATCGGAACCGGGCTCAATTCAGTTTTTACCGTGGGCAGGTTAAGCTATATTGAATTTCTCGCTCCCGGAATGATCGGGATGGTCCTGCTATTTTCTTCCATCTCCTTCGGAATCATGGTCATCTGGGACAGGCAGTTCGGATTTCTTAAAGAGATGCTGGTGGCCCCCATCTCCCGAACATCCATTATTGTGGGAAAGGCACTGGGGGGAGTAACTACTTCAATGTTTCAAGCACTTCTCTTCCTGGTAGTCTGCTTTGCTATCGGAATAAAATTCCCTGGTCCCTTAAGGCTGGTGCTCCTGTTTGCGGTAATGCTACTGATTTCGGTGGGATTTGTACTGGTAGGAATAGCCTTTTCCAGCCGGATGAAAGACTTTCACGGATTCTCTCTCATCATGAATTTTGTTATTATGCCAATTTTCTTTCTTTCCGGTGCTTTTTTCCCACTTGACAAGTTACCTGAGTGGCTGAAGTGGTTCGTTTACATCGACCCCCTGACCTATGGAGTTGATGCCCTGCGGTTCTGCATGGTCAACACTTCCACATTCCCTATCTGGTTAAATCTTCTGGCCCTAATCTTTTTCGGGTTAGTGGCCACCTCCATAGGTGCCCTGCTTTTTAGAACAACCCAGCTGTGAAGCTACAAAGAATGGCAACTTTTATTCTTGCTGTAGCTTCTCAAGTTCTTCCTTCACAATCCTGCTCATCTCACTGCCTGATGCTTTTCCCAACAATTTTTTTGACAAAGCCCCCATCACCTTTCCCATCCCTTTCAGATCATGTGCTCCAACTTCAGCGATGGCCCTTTTTGCTTCATCCCTGATTTCACTTTCACTAAGCTGAGGAGGCAAATAGTTTTTTATAATATCAATCTCTTCTTTCTCCTTTTGAGCAGACTCTTCCCTTCCTGCTTCTCCAAAGACTCTTGCTGCCTCTTCTCTCTTTTTAATCATGCTGTAAAAAATTCTTAAAGCAGCCTCGTCTTCAATAGATTCCCCCTTCTCCTTTTCCTTAGTCACGATTTCAGCAAGCATCATCCTCAAGGCAGATACCTTTAAGGCCTCTTTGTTTTTCATGGCTTGCGTCAAATCTTTTCTTATCGCATCTTTTATCATGCCTTTTCCTCTTTCTTTTCTACTGGTGCAGAGGCTTTCTCCTCTTTCTTTTCCACTGGAGCAGGCTCTTCAGGTTTTTCTTTTACAAATTTTCTGGTTTGCTTCTTCAACATTTTTATCTTTTTCCTTAAACGATCAACTCCTTTCTTATCTTTTGCCTTTTTTCCCTCTTCTTTTTTAACCCTAAGTTCCTTGATTTGCTTTTTAACATCAGCGATACTGACTACCTTCTTCTTTTTCTTCTTTGGCTTCTTCTTTTCAATCTCAATAGGCTCACCCCGGGCATCAGCAATAGCTCTGATCAATTCTTCTTTCTTCATGGCATGGACACCATGAATACTAGTATACTTTTTAGCCTCTTCCCTCAATTTCGTTACGGTCATCTTAGTCAAATCTTTTCCTTCCATCTAATCCTCCTTAAGTTAATATAAACCATTAAAGAATGGCGTTTAAACTCGCCGGTTCCCAATTATAAAGTTAGTTTACGCTATCCATAATTTTTAAATCCGAAATCAGAATATCTAATGTTCAAAACGTGATTTTCCCTGGATTATGTTGTTTTGGATTTTGTGCTGCTCATTAAAATCAGCATTCCACTACTCCACCACTCTATAACTCCATGTGTAGTGTAAAAAACTCTAATCTATAAAAAATGCTATTATTCCAATAAAACCTCGATGCATTGAATTATAATAAGGACACCGGATCTACATCCACATAAAAGCTTACCCCACCCCCTTTAAGTGCTTCAGGGATATGTTCTAGAAGTTGAGAAGTAAAACTTCGCAGTGTAGTAATTGGATCCCCTTTGATTAACATCTGGTAGCGATATTTCCCTTTTTTCTTTTCCCAGGGTGAAGGAGAAGGGCCTAAAATTTCGATGTCTTTTCGATACCTGCTCGTCTTTTCACATAGAGAGTGAGCCAGCTTGCCTATACTTTCTGCAGATGAGGCTGTTTTTGTTTTACTGTTTCCCTCCATCTTAAAATTAATCAATCTGCTGAATGGCGGGTAATTAAGCTCTCTGCGGAATTTCATCTCTTCCTCATAAAACTGGAAAAATACCTGTTGTTTAGAAGTCCTGATACTATAATGGTGAGGATTAAAGGTCTGAATGATTACCTCACCCGGAATATCACCCCTCCCAGCCCTTCCTGCCACCTGGGTAAGCAACTGAAACGTTCTTTCACCAGATCGAAAGTCTGGAAAATTTAAAGAGAGGTCAGCCGATATTACTCCTACCAGGGTGACGCCGGGTATATCATGTCCTTTAGCAATCATCTGGGTTCCAATAAGAACGCCCCCGTTGCTGGCAATAAACCGCTTTAAAACCTTTCTGTGTCCCCATTTCCCCCTCGTAGTGTCCCGATCCATCCGCTCTACAAGTGCCCCGGGCAATAGATCCTTCACTTTCTCCTCCAGCCTTTCCGTACCCCACCCTAACAATCGAATGCGAATGCCACCACAATGAGGGCAATTATCCGGAGTAGCAATAGTGTATCCACAATAATGACATTTCAAGTTCCTATCACTTTGATGGTGGATAAGAGAAACACTGCAGTTAGGACAACCAAACACATAACCGCATTCCCAACAGATGACAAAGGGAGCAAACCCACGTCGATTGAGAAAAAGCAAACTTTGCTGATTAAGGTTTGAGCGCTCAAGAAGAGCCTCTTTAAGCCTGCCTGAGAGATCCTTGCTCCCGTTTTTTTTGCTTTGTTTTTCTTCCCTCATATCAACAATCTCTATCTTTGGCAACGGCTTGCCTTCCACCCGCTCAGTAAGCCGAAGCAAGGTAAGTTTCCCAATCTGTGAATTATAGTAGGACTCCAGCGATGGTGTGGCTGAACCCAGGACGACCACAGCATTCTCGATTTTAGCCCTCACCAGGGCTAAATCTCTTGCGCTATATCTTAGTTTATCCTCCTGCTTATACGAAACATCATGCTCCTCATCCACAATAATGATACCCAGATGTGAAAAAGGCGCAAACACAGCAGATCGAGTACCAATGGCGATTTTTACCATACCTTTCTGGATACGCCTCCACCCGTCATATCTTTCCCCGGGAGACAAACGGCTGTGAAGAAGGACAATATCATCTCCTAAACGGCACCTGAATCTATTTACCAGTTGAGGAGTAAGTGATATTTCTGGAACCAGAACAAGTGCATCTTTTCCCTGCTTAAGCACCTCCTCTATAGACTTGAGATAGACCTCAGTCTTTCCACTCCCTGTAACACCATGGAGGAGAAAAGGAGCATACCTTCCGCTTTTAATACCCTCCCTGATCTTTCCCGCAATCTCCCTCTGCTCTGGATTAGGTTGCGGGATACTCTCAGGGGTGACTTCTTCCTCACGTAAAGGATCACGATAGACTTCTTTAAATTCAAAAGCAACAAACCCTTTTTCTTCAAGGTTCTTGATTATATGATCACAATTACCAAACTCTTTTTTTGTACCGCTTAAAGAAACTTTTCCCCTTTTACCAAGAAAGCCTAGAAGAGATGCCTGTTTGGGAGCCCTCTTTTTCAATGAGTGCCATTGGCCAGGAAACTTAAGAACGTTATAACCTTCCTCTTCCACCTTAAGCCACTTCTCTTTCTTCATCTTTACCAGATTTCGAGTCTGCTTAAACTCCCTTTTGATTAAATCCATCCTCTCGAGCCGATTGAGCACAGCATAAAAACCCTCTCCCTTATAGGATTTTAGCAGGATCCTGAGTGAAATCTGTTTCTTTTTGCTTATTTCTCTTAGTAAAGTCATGTCAATGGAACTATCTTTAGACTTAAGATGCTCCTTGCCCTTTTCTGTCAGTAAAATGACCTGTTTGCTCTCTATGCTGAGATTGCCAGGAAGGGCAGTCTTAATTACCCCTCCCAAAGGGAAGAAATAATAATCACTAATCCATCTAAAAAACTTAAGATGGTGAGAGGTAAAGAGCGGCTGATCATCAAGGACATCCACAACATCCTTTGTCTCATTCACATCTGACTTCCGGGTTATACCTACCACATATCCTGTTACCCTCCGTTTTCCCAGAGGCACCAGTACCCTCTTTCCTGCCCCCACACTGGATTTAAGATGTTCTGGAATCCTGTAATGCAAGTGCCTGGTGAGAGGAAGGCTCAATACTACTTCTACAAAAAGGTCTTTTTCTTTATCCTTCATCCTTTAAAAACTCATCTAACCACTTCTTTAGTCTTACACTTAAATCAGGCCTTTTTAAAGCATAACCAATAGTGGCCCGAACAAATCCCAGTTTGTCGCCAATATCATACCTTGTTCCTGAAAACTGATACCCATAGAGCTTCTGGCGATGGCTCAATTCCACCAACCCTTCAGCCAGTTGAATCTCACCATCAGAACTTGGGGGCAGCTGCTTTAAAACAGGAAAAATCTCCGGTGGAAGTATGTATCGACCTATGACGGCCAGGTTTGAAGGAGAAGTTCCTGGCGGAGGCTTCTCAACAATATTCCTGATCAGGTAGAGCTTATCTTCTATTTTCTCACCCTCGATAATCCCATAAAGGCAAGTATCTTCCTCAGGCACTTCTCGTATTGCAATAACCCCACCGTGAAATTGGCTGCATATCTCCATTAATTGTCTGGTAACGGGTATCTCTGCATCAATTAAATCATCAGGAAAAAGAACGGCAACATGTTCTCCCTCCGCTATCCGGGAGGCACATAAAACAGCATCACCCGTACCCAAAGGTACTTTCTGCCTGACAGAAATGATATTAACCAGCCTTGAAACCTCTTTCATTCTGGTTAAAAGTTCTTCCCTTCCCTTTCTCCTTAAAACTTCCTCTAACTCCTGGCAGATGTCGAAATGATCCTCAATACAACCCTTACCCTTCGCTGTAATTAGTACTGCTTCTTCTAAACCTGAGGCAACTGCCTCCTCAACAATATACTGGATACCCGGCTTATCTACAATGGGCAACATCTCTTTGGGAATCGCTTTACTAGCGGGTAACAACCTGGTGCCCCATCCAGCAGCAGGAATAATTGCCTTCTTGATATTCATTGCCTAAACCTCATTAAAAATAGGACGCAGATTTTCGCAGATAAACTCAGATAAGTAATTTTCTAAATTTCTCCTGAAAAACATAACCAAATCTGTTATAAACTTTATAGAGAGAATTATTAATTCTCTCAATTAGTTCTTTACATTTTAAATCTTGAAAATCTGCGCTCATCTGCGTCCTAATTTAAAAAGAAACACTAAGGGTTATGGGTTGAATTGCCATCGCACCTTCTGGATCACTGACGATCACCTTAAACTCATAGCTCCCTTCCCTCTGCTTTTCTCTTACGTTCCATCTAATCACACCGGTAGAAGAATCAATGGTCATGCCTTCAGGAGCAGAAGAGAGCTTAAACTCAAGTTGATCACTATCCGGATCTTCTGCAGCTACCGTATACTCATATAAAAATCCCTCGATATTTCCAGATGGCCTGGATGTTATGCTGGGAGAACTATTGAGTATGCAGACTACGTTCGAATGAACTACAACCTCTTCTGATTCACCATCACTCACGCTCAGCCGATAGCTTATTTTATCTCCCCTTTTAAAATGGGTGCTTGAAAGGGTCGAATCGGTCTCTCCTGAAATCTCTTCATTACCCTTCTTCCATTGATAAGCATACCGGATATAATCACCATCCGCATCAAAGGCATCGACCTCAGTTTTTAAATCGTCCCCGGAATGAGCAGGAGTAGGTTCAATACTGGCTGACCTCACAACAGAAGGGCTGTTTAAAATGATAACCAGCTCAGATTTTTTGACCTTTCCTCTTACATCACCCAGGCAAGGAGTTACTTCAACTTCGATGCTGTCACCTTTGAAAAAATTCTCGCTTTGAAGGGTGCTCTCTCCCTCACCCGCAATCTCCTCACCATTCTTCTTCCAACAATATATATATTCTATGGGAGTAAATCCTTGAGATTTCACAACTGCCTGCAAATGACTACCTGACAGCGGTCTTTCAGGCAGGATCTTTACTGAGCTGACAACAGGGAGGGCTGAGATTTTAGATGCGACCTCCTTCTTTTCTTCCGATTTATCGCAGGACAGAGTTGTCCCAAAACAGAAGATTGTAACCATTGCTATACATATAGACCTTGAATAAATCCACCTGAACGAAGAAGTCATTTTAACCCTCTTTACAAAAATTAACAATTGCGCTAATCCCTGGCCTCATTACCTATTTCTATGCATGATAGTGCAAATTGATTTTTTGTCAAGCAATCAATTACGTAAACGAAGATCATGTTTATATAGAAAGGATTATCGGTAGAAATGCTTAGGAAGAAAGTGTTAGAACTATGATATAAAACGATCCTTTGGGGGTTTTGGGGTAGGACGATTGCCTGTTGAGATTATCTGAATCCTCAGATTATTGTCCTTCTCTTTTTCATCTCTGGTAGTGCATAAATGCAACTTAGATAATTTTATCTCATCCAATTCTTTAGACAATTCGATACCACTAATGTAACCATTTTCTATTTGCTTAACCCACTTTATTGTTCCTTTAACACCAATGGGTTCTAATTCCCCGGGAATAAATACCTCCAAAAGAATACTCGAACCTGCATTGATTTCTTCATCTGTGCAAATCTTTGCCCGCATCCCTTTGCGGCTAAAATCAATGATAGTAGATCCTTCACCACCTCTTTGGCTCGTCCTTGAAACAAATTGAGCTTTAAGCTGCGTATTAAAACGACGGTGTCTCCTTCTATCCCTTCCTGTTTTTTCTTCCTTAAGTTTTAAATCAGCCATCTGCTCCCGTCCTTGTAACTTACCTTAATTAAATATTCTGAAATTGAATATGGCAACAATTGTAAACTTTATTTAATTGCCTTATCGGAAAAATTTATTTTTTTCTTTAATGAGAAAATTGTGATTTTTTGATTCTACTTCTCGAAGGGTTGGGATACTGATTGCAATACAGGACAAGTCATATTAAAAAAGGCGGACATAATGTCCGCCATAAGAATCACTTCTTCCTATTTAATACCACTTACGGAAGAGAATTATCAAGGACTTCAATAGAAATGATCTCAAAGATATTTTCTTGGGGATTATGGTAGTAAGTCATCTTTGCACGACAGGGTACGGTAAGTTCTGCGAGAGAAATGGTTTTTTCTAAGCTGTTAATGATGACAGTAGTTTCAGAAATGCGAAATCTCTTATTTTTTACGCTTACGCAATCCGACTGCTTACTATCCAACACCAAATAGTCCTCCCTGATCTCGCCCTGAGCATCTGCCCATGAAGAACTGGCAGAGAAGATAAGGTTAGATAAATTTTTACTATCAGCCACATAGATTCCAGCTGAAAATAATAGGATAGTCGCTACTATAAAAATTTTTCCAATCATTTTCCTTTCCCTCCTTAATATTGTTTCCATCCGATAATACCGCTTTTTATATTAAAGGCCGGTGTGACCTCAATCTGTTCTACAGCTCCAGTGCTCTGCTGAATAAACCCAGTGCCAGTGGCCTTTTTCCCCACGTGGAGACCTACTTCCGAGGTGACACCCTGACCCAAATCTATACTTTTCAGGCACTTTTTATCATCGCCGTAGGTTTCTGTCCCCATGACGTCTTTATAATAGGCAGTGCCTGTTTCATAATAGAGGGCATAAAATTTCCCTGTTCCACCATAGTTACAAATGTCCGTATCAGGTATGAAAGTGGGAAAGATGACCAAACCACCCAGCACACTGGGGCGGTTCAAAACCCTTTCTCCACCTGTATCCAGATTGATATACCAACCGTCTTCTGCCTGAACCTCATCTACAAAGGTATCCCAGGTAGTTGCGGTAGCACCTACTATCTCTTGATTAGTGAGTACAACGATACTGGTTGCATCATATAAATCAGCAGGGGCTACTTCATCAGCCGATGGATCAGATGTATCACAACCTCCATAAGGGCAAGGCTCTTTGATGCCGTAAAAATACTGGGTGCTTGTATCTGTTTGATCGCTATTATCATAATATCTGCCGCTTCCAAAATAAATCCATATATTATCATCCTCATCGATTGAAGCCGTCGCAGAAGCAGTAACAGGTGTAGTGGAACTTAAGAGTTTTGTCATAACCCAACTGTTGGCGTTAAGCTGATATGTCCATCCGGCGCCTCCGGTACTGCTGCTAATGCGATACATATTCCCCTTCCAGATACCACTATCATCATAGGTCTCTCCAATGTAGATGCCATCAACATTATAATTAAGGTTGATATCAAGTGTTATGGGGCTGGCCATAAAGGCATTATTTTCACTGGTCTGGAAAGTTTTTACTATCTGTCCGCTATCTAAATCAACAACAAAAACATAACCATTCTGGTCACTGTTGCCATCACAATCGGTGGGACCTGAGCCAACAACGGTAAACCATTTATCATCTTCAGGATTTTGAAACCCTTCGCTTGCTTCAAGCCTCACGATTGCTGGATAAGAGGTGGTAAAAGCCAGATTGGCGTCAGTGAACTCTCCCAGTAGAACGGGGCTATCTGGAACGGTTATATCCAGCACAAAATAAGCAGAGCGGAAGGTCCTTTGGGGATCAACTATGGTATCTCCATCAAAATCTTCGATTAATGGATATTCTCCCCCTCCCAGCCTCATGCCTCCAATCAATATAGTTCCCCAGCCATTAGGATGATCCGCATCAGCAGTAAATATCCTCACGTCAGAAACCTTGGGTTTTAAGTCAACATAAAAGACATGGGTATAATCTGGATCGGCCAGCCATTTAAGATGGGGAAGCAGATTGTAGGGAATGTACGCCCAGCGTTCATCACCCAGTGCTTCAGTAGTTACCGGGTCTTCAGTAGCACTGTACCATCCATGCTCTTCTTTATCTGTCGTCGTGGGGTTGTCGCCTTCAGTAAAGGTTCCTGCCTTGAAGGCATGCAACATACCGTCATTCGCACCCACATAAGTGGTAACGCCTCTTCCCTCCCATTCAGTAAAGAATTGTCCATAAGTAACATCACTATAGTATTGATTATATTTCTCCATTGGTTTTCCCACAACCGTGGGGGTGGAATAAACAATGTCTCCCAGCTTCCACACATGTTCCACACTGTTAACGGTGATATTTCTGTCCCTATAGCTGGTGACAGACTCTCCCCGAATGAAACTGATAATATTAGCAGCCTCTGTATCATCGGCAGCATCTAAAAAAGGTCGAAGGGTGCTGGCGCTTCCAGTATCAAAGTCTATAAACTCACCGGCATCTACAACACCATCATCATCGATATCAATCCAGGTTTTAATGGTTCTCTCGGAGACATCTCGCAAAGCCAGTTTTTCACCAGCCTCCCAGATAGGATTGAGTTCATCCAAAGGAACGGTTTCATAGGGAGCAGGCTCCGTAGCAGGGGGGATGATATCTGCCATTCCATCAGCATCAGCATCATGATAGCGTGCAATTTCTGTATCTCCTGTCTCTTCATCAACGGCAAATCTGATGATGACATCCTCATCGTATATTAGTGCACCATCATCGTTGGTATCCTCACGAAGATTACCATAAGGGTCTACCCAGAGGGCGTTGAGATATCCCACCCATTTGATCTCCCTGAAACCCTCGTAAACAGCAGGTTTGAAGAAGGCCTGAAAAAGTGATCCTTCCCCTTCTGATGAGGTAGAGAGCACTGAAACGGCTGTACCTGAGGAAGCACGTTTGAGAATCTCGGTCATGGCCTCAAAGAGCTCTCTTTCCAGCTCATACCCCTCTTCAGCCTCAAAATAGGTATCAGGAATTCCATCGTCATCCTCATCAAACTCATTGCCTGCATCCCCATTACCCGCAGTCATATCTCCATCAGGCTGGTTGTCGTCATCTTTATCAATGAAACCACCGTTCTTTGCAGTCTCCTTCATCAGGCTTCCCCCCTGACCAAAGGCAAAGACCATATAGACGTCGAGAGTCTGGTTTCCATCAAGATCATTATCCGTCCTTAAGTCCTGGCTTTCTTTGTGTGTCCAGAGGGCCAGTTCATCCAACTCACTTCCATTACCATTACTATCGGAAACAAGAGAAACACCACCATCAGATACCGGTTGACCATCTGAGATCATAACCACAAAGTTTTTACCACATCTTACGTACCTTCCTAAATCCTCATACCAAAACGGGTCTTCTTCCTGTACACCCGTAGTGAAAGCATCGGTACGACCAGAGTACTTGTAACTGTCATCCTGCTTATAATACCCAATGGCGGTATATAGGGCTCTGCATAAAGGGGTATCTACACCTGCCTCGTAGTTCCTGATAGAATTAATCACCTCCGTGGTATTGGTTCTCTTCTCCTTGATCGGCACATCAACCTTCCCACTATAATTTGAACCAAAAGCAGGATAATAGTATTCCACTCCTAATCGGGCATTGCTGGCTATGGCTTGAATTAAACCAGTGGGCTCACTACCTTGCAAGATATGCATATTATAAGTGCCTTTAGGGCCACTATAAGGGTTACTGTCATCATCAAAATATATTTTCCCATCTTTGATTCCATAATAACAGGTACCACTATTACAAGTAGGTGACAGACTATCATCCTGTGGATTATTGTACTTCTTTCTAAATTTATAACAATAATTATCGTCTGGACCGGTATATATGGTACGGTCTTCTCCTTTTAGACAATCATTACTACCACAACTATCATATCTACCACCTACCAACACTTTTTTTGCCACATCCACCCTCCTAGTGGTCATCCAATTGAGAAAGTTTCCATTCCAATCTCCACCGGCATCTGATTCAAAACGGTCGTTTTGATAAGCATATTGAGAGTCGGCATCAAAATATCCATAATAACTGGTATTTGAGTCATAATCATCATCAATGTGTGAATCGCCACTATCATCCCCGGGCGAATCAGGGTAGGCTGTACAGTGCATACTGGATGAACTGTCGATCACAAATAGGACATTAGGCGTAACATCTGTGGAAGTAAAGACAGGGTAGCAGGTGTAATCCGTCATAATCTGAGCGTTTGCCGAGAATGGTAAAATAAATACCAATAATAAAAGAGATAATATTATTTTCACAACCTGAAAATAATTTCCTAAGTCATTGCGAGCAAAGCGAAGCAATCTCATCTTAAGAATTTCAGTATCTCTTACCTGCTTTTTAGATTGCTTTGGGACTTCGTCCCTCGCAATGACACATTTATTGGATTTTGCATCCATTATAAAAAACAAATGTTTCATTGTAAATACCTCCCTTATTGATTTAAGTAAACTGCTCCTATCTTTGCAGTTGTGTTCCCTGATACCTCACCCTTAGCATTGATGTTGTAGTAAATCTTTACCCCGCCATGGCTTCGATCAGCCCCGACACCCTCGTATCCCATAGCAAAGAGGAGTGAACCTCCAGCTCCGGATTTCCTTAACCTCCAGTCAACATCAATATCAAGGTCTTTTCCTAAAACTGTGGTCTCAATATCCGGGTTATTCTCAGTGGTGTCTATATCCTTATCGTTTAAGTCAGAATCACCTTCATAGTAATTCCTTACCTCATTTAATAAGTTGCTCTCAAAGGTAACCCCCGGATAGTTTGATGGATTAATTTCTTCATTTAAGATCATCTCCTTCAAAATCTTCGTCGTGATAGGAGTCCCTGCATCGGCAACAAAAAATGCCTCTTTCCCAAAACGGTCATTTCTTGCGATATCCAATTCGACATTGGTTAACATGCTCGCAAGAGAGCCGACTACTACCAGAGCCAAGGTAATAAAAACAGCTACTATAAGAACCATTCCTTCTTCCTTCCCCCATTTCTTGCCCATAACTACCTCCTTCTAAACAAATCCTAAATAAATGAAACCACGAAGGCCACGAAGAAATGCGGTCTCTGCGGTGAAAATTTACAAAACCATTATTACATATTTCGCAAACCAATATTTGAAGTCAGAATCCTCCTCCTGTAATGATCCCCCTGAATTGGGTGGGTATAATTTACATCTATATTAGCACTTCTCGCTGTTATATTAGCACCAACCTGCCTGATATATCCCCTCAGTGTGTTTGTGTTTAGGGCTCCATCCGCACCAAAATCCCAGGTCATCAATTCCCCCTGTTCATCTATTGAACCATCACCATCATCATCAATCCCGTTAGCCAATCCCTGAGTACTAGCCAATAGGGTATAGGTGAAAACAATATTCTCAATATCTTCTGCCACAATTTCGGGGCCTGTACTAGCATCCCAGCTAGTAGTTCCTGCATTCCACTTCCAAACTTCTCGAGTAAGAGTATCATTGCCAACATCCAGGGTATAGCGATTTGACTCGGTTATACCATCATCATCAATATCTGCTTGAAAGGTAACAGCACTGGCAGTAGCCTCTTCTATCGATTCACTCACACCATCAACAGTAAAAGGGGAACTGGGCAAAGTATCATTACTGGGAGATGCATTATTTGGAGGAATACCCTCGGGAATATAACCTGCCATCCTGATCTCTTTAACCATATAATCAAGTCCCACTCTCACATTTTGCTGCATCACTGTTACATTATCCTGAACAGAATAGCTTTTTTGCTGAGAATTAAACACATTATACATACCAGAGATAATCAGACCAAACATGGTAAGAGCCACCATCATCTCGATTAATGTTACACCCCGTTCCTTATTTCTTTCCTTTAATACTTTCATCACTTAACCCTTTATCTAAAATAAGATTATTTAACAGAGGAAACCGTAACTTTGTGACCTGTCCAGGTAACTATGACGGCTATTGTTTTCATGCCGGTTGTTGGAACATTATCAGCTATGTTCCAGATGCGGGTATACGTGCCACCAGCACTGCCCTGTACATCAATATCTTCCTCTCTATGACCATCATCTGAATTAGCGTTATCACCAACCACACTGGAATCATCAACTGCATCCCGTAAATTCAGATCGTTTGAAGCATTATTATTCGCTAATTCGGGATCATTAAAATCAAGGCTGTTCAACTCTTCCATCTTATCCTGTGCCAGGGTCATGCCGGCAGTAAGGTTACTGGCAATAGAATTCCCGTTAATACAGGCAATCTGCATGGTAGCAAGCCCGGCAAAGGCAATCGCCATCACACAAACAGCAACCAGTAATTCAACCAGGGTAAATCCCCTGCTATCTTTTAATTTGCTCAATTTCTTCATCCCTTTACCGCCTCCTTAATAATAATGTTACCATCCTTTTATGGTTTGCACCCTGCCTGTTGCAGGTGTTAAAACAACCTTATATCCATCAACAGCACTTCCCAAAAAGACCTGTCCTGTACCTGAAGAACCATTAGGGTTGTATATAATCTGGGCGATACCTGAAGTTTTAGTACCACCGTTATCAGTTACCTGAACTATACCAACAGTGGGAGAGAGTTGCCTGCGATAAGGTTGATTAGTCCAGCTAGTTGAACCACTGCTGAGATTCCCCTTCTGAAGAATATACTTCTGGGGACTTGCATCCAGATCAAATTCTATCGCATACTGCAAACCAGTTGAAGTTGCTTGCATTCTGGTCATTATCAGGCTGCTGGCAATGGTGCGGGTATCACCTCTCAGTCTATAATGAGGTAGTTCCTTATTGAAGGCCACCCCTCCTATACCTGCAACAATTGAGATGATGGCAATCACAATCATCAATTCAATAAGAGTAAAACCCACTAGGAAGTTTGAATGGGGGTTTAAATGCCAACTAAACTTATTGGCTATTTTACCTGGACATAAATGGCAGATCTTTTTTTCTAACAGGGTGAACACATTTCGAGATAACTTCATTCCCTTAATCTCCTTTAGCCTCACAGAGTACACTTACGAGGGCTGCGTTTTGGTTTTGTTAATTAGCATAAATGCCTATTGACATAACTCAACATGGCTCACGTTGGACAAACCCAAGAGT
>CAZOKO010000062.1:0-16483 GCA_964580455.1 uncultured Thermodesulfobacteriota bacterium
TCAACAGTCGACAGGGAAAAAATATGGGCACAGGTGACAATAATGAAAATGAATTATGTTAAATGCTCCTTCTTTGCAATCTTCTTCAGCCTGAAATTTGTTCTAAAAAAGCTGGCAGAAGGATATCTATATACGGTTTTTCTTGTCTTGCTTTTCTCCTACCAGATACTGTGTTCTTGAAACTTGCAAACACAATATATGTGATTAGTTGAGGGAAATTCGTAAAAAAATCATTTGCATATTATTTATAAGGATGATATAGGGTAACGGACTTAGTATGTTGCTAAACATCGCAGAGATTAAATTAATAAAAAAGCTATTTCTTTTATATGTTTTTCTCTGTGTGCTACTGCGATCTCAGTGGTGAATATTTACAAATCGAAAATATGTTTACATTCAAACGTAAGTTCATCCTTTTATTAATAGCAGTTTTATTTTCTATTATATATATACAGGTGTCATTCGCTGTCACTCTTCCATTTCGTATTGTGTGGGAAAGGAACACCGAATCTGATCTGGCTTTTTATACCGTCTACTATGGAACTTCATCACGGAATTACAGTCACTTTATTGATGAAAGCAAATATAACTTTACAGACGATAGCGAGAATTATGTTTTTCATGAATTTCTTGAGGGCCAACTTACACATAATACATTTTATTACATAACCGTTACAGCTACTGATACTTCCCTTAATGAAAGCGATTTTTCTGGTGAACTTGTTGTATTCATAGATCCAACAACCACAACCTCTCCAACAACTACAACCTCTCCAACAACTACAACCTCTCCAACAACCACAACCTCACCAACAACCACAACCTCACCAACAACCACAACCTCACCAACAACCACAACCTCACCAACCACTACAACCTCACCAACCACTACAATTTTAACCAGCACAACTACCACAACCTCCATACCAGCAAATCAAAGAGAATATTGCAGCACTGATTCAGAACTGGTATTGACCGGCAGCACCCCTGAGGAAGGAACCATAAATGTTACGATACCGGATGGTGACATTCCCAGTTATCGTTTAACGTATGAAGACGCAGAGGATGGGACAACTGACAGATGGTACATATACGATGATTCACCTGAAGGAGCAGAGATTAGTACTGTTTTTGATGATGATCGTCAGAGTTATGTTATCCAATTTTTGGGTTCTGGTGCCGATAATGGTTATCGTTTAACAGAAAATGACGGAAGCCGATTGCACAATTCTAACCAATTTGTAATCCAATGGAGCATGAAGTATTCTGAGATTTTTTCAGTGTACCTTGATCTAGATACCACGGCAGGACAAAGGTATCTCCAGTATAGACCATATGAGTATAATAACCTGGGTGATGAACAGTATGTGAAATACGGGCTGGGCACGAATGCAATGGACGGACAATGGCACACCTTTGTGAGAGACCTACAGGCTGACCTGGAAGGAGCTCAGCCGGGGGTTACGATTCTTGAGGTGAATGGCTTTTTGATCAGAGGAAGTGGAAGAGTGGACGATATTATTTTATTTAATCGTGAAGATGATATTTCCGCTAACTTATTTCTTTCCATTTTTGATCCAGACGTTGCTGGTGAGGGATATATCCATATCAATGGTAATGGGCCTGTTGATCTACCTGTAGGTGACTACGACGACCTCGAGCACAGCTTTGAAGTACCTATTAATGTTAACTGGCTTGTCCAGGGAGAAAATGCTTTTAGATTCACCCACGTTGCCACCTGGGGATATGAAGTAAGGGGGCTATGTGTGCAGGTACTATTTGCCAGTTCTCCAGATACTACTACTACCAGTACTACTATCACAGCTACCACTATCCCTCCCGCGCCTCCACCTCACACGTCCACAACGACTGTAGAGACCACATCCACAACAACCTCTATTGAACCAGATGAAACTCCTCCGACAGGAGCGGTAATTATTAATAATGGAGATGAAACGACTAACTCCCGGATTGTAACCTTACGGTTATCAGTTGAAGATGATGCAAGTGGTATGGGTGAGGGAGCCCAGATGATGTTCAGTAATGACGGCAAACTATGGCTAGACCAAAAACCTTTCGCCCCAGCAAAATATTGGGTGCTTCCCACCGGGGAAGGAGAAAAAACGGTCTATGTAAAATTTAGTGATTCTGTGGGAAACTGGATGTTACAGCCCATAAGTGATAGTATCGAGCTGGAACCGGCCTGTCTTAAACCGATTCAATTAGATACTACCGTTATAGAATCTTCAGGAGATTTTCTCCCCCTCTGGTCAATGGAAAAGGCAGTGGATGAAAAAACCGATACAGGCTGGCTATCCCCCTTAAGGTTCTCCATGCAGGATGAATATATTACTATAGATTTAGGTGAGACCAAGATTGTAAACCGTATGGACATATGTTCTAATCTATTTTTATTCTTTGATATGTTTCCACTTAACTTTCAGATGCAGGTCAGCATTGACAATGAAAACTGGACAGAAATATTTACCGTAGAAAATTATTCTCCACCTTCTTCATTCACTGACAGCTGGGTTTTTGACGAAACGAGAGCCAGATACGTAAAGATGGTGACCAAAAAATCCAAACCTTTCTTATTCTTTTTCTACTTAACTTATATTGCTGAAATTAAGGTCCATGGGTGCCCTGAAACTGAGACATCGAGCTCTCAATTAACTTCAATGGTTCCCTCAGATCGGAAAGAAACCAGAGTAGTAAAATTAACACCTGATATGGAAACAACAGAAGAGAAACAACCGTCACTTAATGAAGGATTGCCAGGACGTCCAGGGAAGCCTGTTTTTATCCTGAAATAATCAGAAATAAAACCACGGGCACCCCATTAGAGTATTAACCAAGGTTCTATGTATATTTCGATTTATGTTTAAACGCATTATGTAAACACTCCCTATATGATTTCTAACGGGGCAGGCGAAGGATCACGAAGAGAAAACAAATACGAAAAAGTGTTTTCGGTCGGACACTAACTATATAATTATAAATCAGGGGGGGATTGAATGGCAGGAAAAATAATCAGAAAACGGTATATAATAAAAAAAGGGTTCCAGCTGAGGTTTATGATTATTGTTATCGTATCAATGCTTCTCATTGCATTAGTTACAAGCTTGAGTATATATTCTGCAGTGATGCAAACTTTGGTAACTCAGTTTCATGGAGAAAATCTTGCTTTAATTAAATATGCTGTAACTTACAAATTATTTATAAGAAGTCTGCTTCTCATCGTTGCTATTGCTATCATGAGTGTTTTCATCTCACATCGTATAGCAGGTCCTGTTTATAAATTTGAACGCATAATCAGGGAGCTTGCCCAGGGTAAGAAAGTGGAAGAGTTCAAGCTCAGGAAAAGAGATGAATTTTATGAGCTGGCAACAGCAATAAACGACCTGATCAAATCAAAAAGTCGGAATTGAGGAACTGAGGGATATGGGATGTGGGATATGGGATGTGAGATTTAAAACAGAAGATGCGGGATGATGAATAACGGAGTAATGGAGTATTGGAGTGATGAATTTAATAAATGTTTCGTGTTACGAGTTACAACATTAAAAATCCATACCCGTAACAAGTACTTTTTGCTTCAACAAGTTGTATGTTTTACGAGACGTTGACCATATGAAAAATTTGATAAAACAGTTAGCACGCTATTTTCCTTTCTGGAAGGATCTTTTGTTTCTATCCTTTATCATTATCTCTTACCTGGCGATAATGCATTTTGGTGAAGCACGCTTTTTCTCAAAGGAAATTGTCTATACCAGTAAGGATATGATTGAAACTGTATGGGCTCCTTCTTCGGGGGTGGTAGATTATTACATGCTGGAGATAGAAGATGCCAGGTTTTTCACCGGATCTAAGGAGCATAACTCTATCACTATGGTAAAAAGTGCCCGCTCATCACTTCCCAGCTATCAGTTGAAGTGTGAGCATAATCACTCCTACAAGCTGAAAATAAAGGCGGTATCCCCATCAGGTGTCTATTCACCGTTTTCTGAAGAGAGCACCCTTCTCATCTGTGACCAGAGAAATCCCCGGATTGAGCTTGATCAGCTTCCATCACCTGCCAAGCGCAGACACCCCTCTGTCCTTATAACCGGTGTGTTTGATGAACCTAACCTTGCATCCATCACTATTAATGGTATTCCTGCCAGCATAGATGTCACTGCCAGAAGCTTTTCAGCTCAAATAAACCTCAATTTGGGTAAAAATTATCTGAATCTCTTTTCTCAAGACCTGGCAGGGAATACAACCACAGAAAATATACAACTGGACTATTCACCGGTAAATATCATATCGCTCCCCTCAGATGCCAGAATCTACTGGAATGGTAATTATGCCTATCTGGGCATTTACTCTGGGAATACCCCTCAATCCTTTAATCAGGCTGTGGAAGGGAAGCAGGTTCTGCGTCTCATCTATCCGGGGTTTAATGACTTCTACGGAATTATCGACTTCTCTGACATTACCCGGGATACCTATACTATTACATTGACTCCCTTCTCAGGTATCGACTTGAGGCAGGGAACACCTGTCAAATATAATCATGATGAAATTATCATCGACAGCTGTTCCTATCCCTTTGTTATGGATTGTGATATGGATGGTAAAAAGGATTTACTCACCGGCACTAAGGAGGGTAAGATTGCTATTTTTGCCAATATCGGAACCGACAGCGCTCCCAAGTTCTCAGACTATCACTTCCTCAAAGCAGATGAGGAGGATATGGATGTCGGAACTCATGCAGCGCTATTTATGGTGGACTACAACAATGATGGTGCCAAGGATCTGCTGGCAGGAAATGGGGAAGGGGTACTTGTCTATTATTCCAACCAGGGAAGCAACACTTTGCCTGTTTTTTCCTCACCAATAGTGCTCAAAGATGCTGAGGGGTTGGAGATTGCTGTTGACAGCTACTGCACACCCTGTGTGGTCGACTGGAATGAAGATAATAAGAAGGATATACTTTTGGGAAGTGGTGGTGGAACGCTCTCGCTTTATCTTAACCGGGGAAGCGATAGTGAACCGTTATTTGCCGCTCCCTGCTCAATTGAGGTAGAGGGGGTAGAGCTTGCGGCAGGAAGTTTTGCTGCTCCTTTTGTGGCTGACTGGAATGGTGATGGGAAGAAAGATTTGCTGGTGGGAGATGGAGAAGGTTATATTCATTTGTATCTTAATATCAGCAAGAATGGTGAACCACAACTCATATCTTCTGGAAGTGTTAAGTTAAGTGATCAAGACCTTAAAGTGGATGGTTCGGCTGTTCCCTTCCTGGTTGATTGGGATAATGATGGTAGAAAAGATCTGCTTGTTGGAAGCATTCAGGGATATATCTATCTGTTTACGCATTAGACTTTTTACGAATACGTCATTTATTAATATGAACCTCCACCTTATCTAAAAAGATTTTACCTCTGCTTACAGCAATCTCATACTTAGATCCTTTTTTATCTATGGAATATTTTTTCAATAGACTTTTGTTTAGTAGAACAGGCATACCCATGTCATTCCCACTACCATCACCAGAAAACCCTTTTAAATTAACTTTGATCCTATCGTTATCAGTAACATTGGTTTTAACATCCACGATCTCTATCCTGTCGTCATAATGGGCCTCTATCACTTCTTGAGGGGTATAACAGACTTTTGTGCCCCCGTTCAACTTAACAACCAGGTAATCTAACCGGGGTTCAATGAAATCAACCCAGACTTCACCAATCTTTTTATCATTAAACGTCACTAAAACAGGATACTGCTTGTCCAGACCCCCCTTAGAATACTTTTTCAGGAGCCCTTTTGAGGTATCAATCAGATATCCCCTGTCCTCACCTGTATTGTTTTGTTTGTTACCAACAAATCCTTTAAAATTTACCTTAACATTCTTCTGATCTGAGAGGTTGGTGATAACATCCGTTATTTTTAACAGGTCTCCCCTTATCACCCCCATGCACTCACCCTTTTTAACTACCCGGGTGGTTTGATTTACCTCAATTACAAGATATTCCATTAGAGGTGAAACAGAACCCATATGTACAGAGCCGGCTGGTTTTTCCCGATCTAACAGAAGGGAAACCTTCCCGCAGTCAAATTTGTCCTTCTTAACAACAATCGTGGTCGGCTCTCTTATTTGCACATTTTTTCGATAGTCATTACTACTCCCCACCCCTGAGATATCAACAGATAATCCACGCTTATAGTTGGCCTCTATATGAGATATTTCAACACAATCACCTTTTTTAACAAAAAGATTCTGTTTATTATAAACTACCAGGGGGTGAGTCTTATTAACCGTAACCACCAGGTATTTTAATAAAGGAGGATCGAGATAAATCTCGGGGTGTTCAGGAATAATACCAAATTCCTTCATAAAAGCGTTTATGACCATGGTCTGAAACTTAACTCTTAATTTATTGGAAGGAATGCTCTTGGATGTCTCAATCCCAAAGGCTGGTATTTCATTGTGGGTTAAGGCATAATAAGTAGCAGACTTGCGCTGCTCTGCATGTTTGGTATCGGGTTCAGCCGTGTGGTGATTATTAAAACTGAAATGGTAGTCTCTATTGTCTATCTGAGCATTGACCGCTTTGCATACCTCCCGAGCTAAATCACCAAGCTTTAAAATACCTTTCCTGGCATGATATTCATTACAATCAGCAATGATTGATTGACCGTATCTTTTAGGATTACGAAGAGCACTCTCCCACTTCTCAGAATAAAATCCAGAACCATCATGTAAATTTAAAAGATAATCACTTTCAGCAATTAATTCCCTAAGTACGTTCACAATCTTATTATCACTGTCTTTCACGGAAAAATCAGCAAACTTCCTGTTCATATCTCCATTTACCCCCCGCTGATTTCTAAGAATGGAGTAGAAATTTGCCCTTGGTACTACAATCAGATTTCCTTTCTTAAGAGACATATCCACATAAAGATCGGCTGCCAGATAACCCCCGGGCTCATTTCCCTGAATACCACCAATAATTAACAGGGTTTTTCCTTTCTCCATCCCATGGATTTTGTAAACATGCAACTCGTATTCAGTTCCCTGGAAATATGCAAGATGCTGAGTGGAAGAGAAAGAAAAATCCGGGGAGAGTAGTAACAGGAGGAGGCAAAAGGAGATAATTTTAGGCAGGCATGAGAAAGATGCAGTAAGACAATTTCTAAAATTAGTTTCTTTCAGGATACACATGAAGATAGTCCACTTATGTTTGATACAAACCTCTCTAATCTTTTATCACTGTAAGTGATAACTATCAAACATTTTATTAATTATCTTAAAAAGATTCTCTATATGCAATCAATATTGGGCAGGAGAAAATAGCGGGGGAATAAGGAAGATATTATTTCTGAAAAGAGAATTTTATGAACAGGAATCCATCTGGAGCATCCTCTCCATATTAAAACCCTGCTTTAAGATTAGCTCACCTTCTGTGGAATAAACCATAATCATAACCTTATCAAATTTTGGTCCTATGCTTGGCTGATTTATACGGGCTTTAACCGGTCTTAAGTACCTGATCGCAAAACTCAAACCTTCCTGATAATCAACTGGTGCACCATCTTCAAATTCTATATGGGGGAACACTCCATACACAGGCGGGATTACTTCTTCATTCATTCCTACGATGGTGACATAACCGCTAGTCCGTTTGTTCTCTTTATCTTTGTTTGCCAAATAGAAAGATAGTTCAAAATCCAGCTCCAGGTTTAAACTCTTTACCTGGAAATCATCAATTCCCACTATTGCATTATCGATTACTGTAGACTCGGGTTTCAACTTCAGAGAGTTGTTAGAAATCCTGCTGTTATAAGAAGAAGATCCCTGCCCACTCAGACTTCCAGCATATAATCTTCGGTAAATAATATTATCTGACCACTTCTTATAAAATACAGCCTCCGCAATCTCATCTTTCATCTGCTCCATTTCAGCTTCCATACCACCAATCTTTTTCAGGAGAGATGATTTTTTATGCTGGAGATTACCATATTGAAATGTAAGAAATACAATTGACCCATTCATCAAAGCTAAAAGGGCAAGAGAAGTAATGAATATGCCCGTTGTGATATTGAATGAGAAAATCCTTCCTGTCTTTTTAAAAATAATAGTCAAAAAATTGTCTTTCATAATCATAACTAACCTCCGAAATATATCGCTTAAGCAAAGAACCATCTACAGAGAATTCCACTTCTCACTGACTATTTTCCATTTCCCCTCTTCTTTTTTCAAAAGCAACCTTTTTAAACCTTTATCGCCATACTGATCAGACTGGTATTGCTGGAGAAATGAAACGTCTGCTCTTTTACTTCCATCTTTAATATTTATTTCGGCATTAGTTATATTTACTTTAATATTTTTATATTTTTTATAAAGAACTCTCTTTAAAATTTTCCATCTTTGCCTGTCCATACCCTGAGCTTTAAAATCTTTAGAATAACAACTTATGTACTCCTCCAGTTCTTTGTCCTCCCAGTATCTTCTCCATCTTTCAATAAATATCGCAATCTTTTCCGTCTCAATTTTTAGATCATCTTCTTTCTTTGAAGAAACAGTTTTTGTTGAAGGTTTCTCCTTTGAAGGAAGATAACCACCTCTTAAACGATTCCATTTCTCCCCTGTAATCTTAAACTCCCCACCATCTTCCTGCAGGTATAATCTCTTTATTCCCTTACTCTTAAGCACATCAGAACGATAGTCCTGTCTAAAAGTAACCAGGTCATAATCATTGTGCTTAAACCCTTGCAGTTTATCTATACTGATTTTAAGCTCTCTATACTTTTTGTTAAGTCTATCCTTATACCTTTTCCACTGCTGCCAGCCCATTCCCTTAGATCTGAAATTTTTTGCATAGCAGGACATGTAGCTTAAAAGTTCTTTGTTCTCCCAACTGCTGAGCCATTTATTAATAAACGTTTTAAGCTGTACTTTCTTCTTTTCTGTCTCCTCTTCTGTAACATACTCAATTCTCTCTAAAATAATGATGGGTGTGAAATAAAGTGAAATGTATTTTGAAAGCTCCAGAATATCCTGATTGTTTAACGCAATACACCCTTTTGAATCACAGGGGGTTAACGGTTTATTGGTTCCATGAAGCCAAATGCCCCTACCATCCTTTTTCTGCAATCGATCAAAGTAATTTGGATAATCTAAAACAAATGCCTCTGCTCCATAGCGGGGTTCCAGCTCCTCATCTTCAAAGACCCTGGTAAAAAAATAAACACCTTCCGGCGTTTTTCTATCACCTCTTTTTTTCTTATCACCACTGTTTTTACCAGTAGAACAGGGAAAGCTTTTTATCAGTTCAATCTTTCCATCAAGATAACCATAAAGAAATAACCTCTGCGTTCGCTTCTCAATTATAATTGCATAGGATTCTTCTTCGGAATTCATATAGATTAAAGATAAAGGGATATCTTTATTATAACTGGCAGGGATTTCACCTCCTTTCGTACCATAAACTTTTCCTGTAAATAAAAATAGAAAAAGCAAAAGAAGTAAAAAATAGGAGAGAAAATTATCCTTCTCTCCTTTTTTAGCAAAGTGATTTTTAAATGTGTTCAATTTTCCAATCCCGCATTCTTTATTAACCACAGAGGACACAGAGAAAGCACTTGTTAAAATAATAACTTACACCTTTTTCATAAAAAATATCTGTGCACATTTTAGTGGAAAACTTCTAGCCAAAGATTCTCTCCCAAATTTAAAAACATGGAAAAAAGATAATGAATTTAAATAGGTATTTTTCTTTTTGCTATTATTAATCCTCAGTGTTCTCTGTGGTTTCAAATGCATTATTTGGGTTAAAATGACCGTATCCTCTACTCCAAGAGCATTTAGTGAAAAAGCAACTTATGAAGTACTTCAGCTAATGATATAAAATTAAGGCACTGCTGTCAAAATATTTCTGCAACAAAATATCTGTTGTTGCCAGTATAGTAGTGACTGAACGAAAAGTCATGTTCAGGCTAAATCCGAATATCGAAGTCCGAAATCAGAAACAAATTCGAATACCAAATGACAAAATGACCGAAAAATAGGGTTTTCGGTCAACCACTACTAGAAAAAATCCTTTATGTGTTTTCGCGTGTCAGTTGTATCTTCTTCATTTTTTCAACCAGGGTCGTTCTCTTTAACTGTAGTAACTTTGCTGCTCTATTCTTTATCCAGTTCGTCTTTTTAAGAGCACGGAGAATAAGCTCTCTTTCAAACTTACTGACGGCCGTGTTAAAAGACATTCCGCCATCAGGAATATCCATAGAAGGTATTACATCTGGCAACTCAGCACTTAATAATTTTTCGGGCAAATGTTCCTGTTCAATGACTCCCTCTCCTTTTAAGATAACCATACGTTCTATTAGATTTTCCAGTTCTCTTACATTACCAGGCCAGTGATATCTCTCAAAGCACTTTAAAACCTCCGGGGAAACCCCCTGTATATTTTGTTTTTTATCTTTGTTGAACTTATTCACAAAATGGTTCGTGAGGAGAGGAATATCAGATATTCTTCCTCTTAAGGGAGGAAGCGTAAAAGGAATTACATTCAGCCGATAATAAAGATCTTCCCTGAAGGTACCCTGTTTTACAGACTTCTCTAAATCCCTGTGGGTAGCAGCAACAACACGGATATCTACCTTGATTGATTTTACACCACCTACCCGTTCGAATTCGTGCTCCTGTAACACCCTCAGGATTTTCACCTGTAATGCCGTACTCATGTCACCGATCTCATCTAGAAAGATAGTTCCACCATCGGCCAATTCAAATCTTCCTATCCTTGTCTTCAAAGCACCTGTAAATGCCCCCTTCTCATAACCAAAGAGTTCACTCTCTAAAAGATCCTCAGGAATAGCCCCACAGTTCACTGGTACCATAGGCTTATCCCTTCGTTCGCTATTATAGTGGATTGCTCTGGCAACCAGTTCTTTTCCTGTACCACTTTCCCCACAAATCATAATCGTGCTGTTTGTCGCTGCAATTTTTTCAATAAATTGAAATATCTGCTGCATGACATCGCTATCACCTATTAGATTCTTGAATTTATACTTAGCCTTCAACTGCTTCTGGAAAAGTACATTTTCAGTCTGCAGCCTTTGATAATCCAAAGCCCTTTGAACAACCAGTTTTATCTCCTCAACCTTTATAGGCTTTGTAATATATTCATAAGCTCCCAATTTCATAGCCTTCACTGCCGTATCTACTGTTCCATATCCGGTGCAGATAATAACAATTGTCTGTGAATCAATTTTTTTGACCTGCTTTAAAACCTGAATTCCATCCCCTTTTGGCATCTTCAGATCAGTAATGACCATATTAAAACCATATTCCTGCACCATTTTAATGGCTTCTTCACCATTATTAGCACTTTCTACTTCATAGCCTGTCTCAGACAGCAAATCAACCATTGTGTCCCTGGTTGATTTATCATCTTCAACGACTAAAATATTCTTATTCCCCATCTGCCTTCCCCTATACATTTTATTGACACAACATGACCAGCAAGCTAGTCAAAACTTTGGCAAGCATTATAAAGATTTTTTTTCGCCATGTCAAGTAAATCCCGTTAGAAAATAGAGGGGCTTTATTCCCGGTGGGATAATACGATTGTTTATTCAACTGAAAAACTTATTCAGATGAGAACCACAACATTTTAGAGTTGAAAATAATGGTCGGGTAGTATAGACTTAAACCCAGAATTTGCAGTAGCCATCTACTGCGGCTTGAAAATCCTTGTTGCAACGCTTGTTTCACGATTTTGCTTCTCAACATAATAATGATTATGCCTTCGTCGCAAAATCGCTCCAACTGCGCGTTTCGCTGCGGTTTTCTACGCCTCGCTACGAAGCCTACTGCAAAATCTGGGTTAACCAAATCGGCAATTACACGGGAAGGTAGATAAGATGAAGCAAATTGATAACCTTTACAACAGGCTGATTTCCAGCCTGGATTCATCAGGGAAAGCGGTTAAAATCAATGAACAAATCAGGTCTAAACTGCACAAGACGATCCTTGATGATTTAAAAAAGCTTAGAAAAAAGCAGCATAAAACGGATTATACCTCTGAAGAATACAAAAAGTTAGATTATGAAATACGTCTTCGTCTGCTTAAAGAAATTCAGATTATCCTTAATGAATATGTATTGGCAAAGGAAAGCGGTGATTTAAAAAATTGGAAAGCCATGTATGGAGAAATTGGACATTATGTCAAAAACTTCTTTTACTATAGAATGGACAGGAAATATGAAGATAAAAAGAAGGCTCTAAGAAATTACAAGTTTTTAGATGAAGAATGACTTTTAACCTGAAACCTGATGAAGAGGAGATATTAAGATGACAGATGAGCTTATTAACAAAGCTGCGGGGGATATTCTTAAGGCAAAAAAGGTGGTAGCTTTGACAGGAGCTGGTATGTCAGTTGAAAGTGGTATCGCCCCTTTCCGGGGGGAAGGGGGGATTTGGGAAAAATATGACCCCGTAGAATATGCCTACATCGACGTCTTAAGAACCAATCCAGGTAAAACATGGATTTTGCTGAGTGAGATGCAGAAAGAAATTCTCAAAGCGAAACCAAACCCTGGGCACCTGAGTCTGGATGAACTGGAACGGTTGGGGTTTTTAAGTTCTATCATTACCCAGAATGTCGATGGGCTCCATCATGAAGCAGGGAACAAAAACGTCATCGAATTTCATGGAAATCACCGGCGGGCGTATTGTATGGAATGTGGAAAACAGATCAAGAGTGAAGAAATATCTTTAGAAACATTACCCCCTCGCTGCGATTGTGGGGGAGTCTTAAGACCAGATGTAGTCTTCTTCGGTGAAGCCATACCCCCCGAGGCACTCACTCGATCTAATCAAGAGTCCAGGTCCTGTAATGTCATGCTGGTGATTGGAACCTCAGCAGAGGTCCAACCAGCAGCCAGCTTGCCGGACATTGCAAAATCTTCAGGTGCAACCGTCATCGAAATCAATATAGAAGGAACAGGATTCACCGGTTACACCAGTAGTTATTTCATCAAAGGAAAATCAGGAGAAATTTTGCCCAAAATCGTGGACAAGGTAAAAAACGAATCAGCTAATCTCTCCACTTAATCTGCCGCAGTTACATAACATCCATATCATAGAGGTAGCAGTTCTTGGTATATAAAATAGGTTGGTTTTCAACAGGCCGCGGTCCTGGCTCACGGAATCTCCTCAAAACCATTTTGGAAAATATTGAAAGTGGTGTTATCAATGCAGAGATCTCCTTTGTCTTTTGCAACCGTGAGCAGGGAGAAGCTGAAGGAAGTGACCTCTACCTTAAAATGGTTAAAGAACATGGCCTCAACCTCATCTCCTTTTCTTCCCGCATATTTAAACCCGAGATGAGAAAACAGGGAAAAGATGACCCACACATAATGAGACAGTGGAGGATAGAATATGATAAGGTGATTATGTCCCGATTGAATTACTGCCCATCAGATATTAATGTGCTGGCTGGCTATATGCTGATTGTCGGTGATGAGATGTGTGAAAAGTATGATCTTATTAACCTTCATCCGGCAGCCCCTGATGGGCCTGCTGGAACCTGGCAGGAGGTTATCTGGAAGCTTATAGAAATAAGAGCTGCTCAAAGTGGGGTAATGATACATCTGGTTACAAAAGATCTGGATATGGGACCCCGTATTACCTTTTGCACATTTCCTTTAAGAGATTCCTTCATAGACCCATTATGGGAAAAGCACGAACAGCAATTAAAATCCAGGAGTTTAAAACAGATAATAGAAGAAGAAGGGGGAAATAACGAGCTCTTTAAAGAGATTAGAAGAAGGGGAGTTAAAAGAGAGTTGCCCCTGATTGTCCAAACCTTAAAGACCTTTTCAGAGAGAAAAATCAGTATTAAGGATAAACAGGTGATAGTTGATAATCAGATCCAGCACCAGCCCTACTGCCTGACTGAGCAAATAGAAGCCTTCATTAAAAAAAACTCTAATCATTTTTAACCCAGATTTTGCAGCAAGGCTTTGCAAGCCGCAGTAGATGGCTACTGCATATTCTGGGTTAAAGTAGACATCTCAGGTTTTTATGAAATCCCTTTTCTGGTGGTCTGGTTTTTCCCTGGCTTCACTTCTGGTTTTATCCTCTCTAATTTTTGGCATATTTATCCTTGTCGCTTCATTAAGTATGAATAACCCTTTAATATTCGTTGCCACTTTCTTCTCTTCATCACTATGGATCCTTGTAAGCCTCAGCCTCATGGCTGGCCTAATTGTAAAAATTGCAAACAGGTTGAAAGATAATAAATGAAGAATGATCAACAATTACAATTATATATATTGACAATCATTGAAAAAGTTATTATATTATAAGCACTCATATTAATGGAGTGCTATTTATAGATAAAGGGGGTGTCTTTTTTGCCTATATACGAATACGCTTGTCTAAGTTGTGGAAAACATATTGAAAAAATGCAAAAAATTACTGAAGAAACACTGACGTCGTGTCCCTTTTGTGCTGGAAAAGTCAAAAAATTAGTATCCAATTGCTCTTTTCAGCTTAAGGGAAGTGGCTGGTATGTTACTGATTACGCTAAAAAATCTGAAAAGAAGGAAGGAAAGAAAAAAGAGGGAAAGGATAAGAAATCAGATACTGGAAAAGAGATAGCCAAAACCAAGGAAACGACTAAGGAAAAGGCTGTGAATCAGTAATGTCCAGGGATATTAAACCTATATCATTTTTAACAGGAGTATCTTATGGAACCAATATTGATTGAAGAATTCCCAAAAAATAAAACGGAGGACTTTAAGCTTTCACTTAGTGAGTACCAGGGTCACATCCTATTGGATTTCAGGATTTATTATAAGGATAAAGAGGGAGAAAGTAAGCCAACGAAAAAGGGGGTCACAGTAAACGTAAAATTATTTCCTGAACTTAAACAGGCAATTATGAAGGCTGAAGAGATTTTGAAAGAAAAGGAGTTGCTGTAGCTTTTTGCCTTCCTTACTATGCGTCTGTTAACTTCTTACCACAGAGAGGGCATACTTTACTCTCTAAGGATATTTCTTGTTCACAATGTGGGCAGGCAATCAACTCCTCATTCTCTGGGATCCCAACCTCTCCTTTCTCAAAGGCCTTTTCCAGGATATCTATTATCTCTTCCGCCCTCTTTTTATCCTTTTCAGGTACTCTGACTTCTCCCCAGCCCTTCTGTGGTATATAGATACCATCATAGGCAGTATCCCTAAAGCTCCTTATCAAAACCGGTATCCCTTCCTTCTCTAACTCGCCTTTGATTATATCCGCTTCAAACCAATTTTTAAGTATAAATACTTTTACCAGAGATTTAGCATCTTCCTGGAATTTTTCTTCTTCCTCTTTTATCTTCTGGAATTCACCATAGGTAATAAGACGTTCTTCACAGTCGTAACAAACTTCAATCTCATCATGATACTCTGCACCACACTGAGGACAGTATTTCAAAACCAACCCCTTTTAAGTTTTAAATTTTGGATTAGTTCCGCATTCCGCAATATTTTAATCAAGCTTCTGCTCTTTACAGACTCCCAGGACAGCTATAAATGTAGTACTAACCGCACCCCCCCCAGTCCAGGAATGAGGACTCCCAGTTTTCCCTCTGCCTTAGGTATCTTCTTCATAATAGTTATCTCCTAAGGCAACACTATGTTTTTTAAGCCCCGTTCTTTCCTATCATCGTTGCCATCTTCTTCCCACCCATATGCTCAATCTCAACCTTAAAAATTTTAAGGGCAGAGGGGTTGTCCATACTCTTTTGGTATATAGCCATCCGCTTTTCCAGGTAGTTTACCGGATCCAGACCCATCTTCTCAATATTGGCCTTCACCACCTTCTCGATCTCTTTGAGTTCCTTTACCTGCTCTATCCTCCCATCAACCACCACAGATGACCACTCGGTATGATCTTCGTTCCAGTTAAAAACAGTGAAGCAGACCTTATTATTTTTTTCTAGGATTTCCCATTTCCTCCCTTTAGGGAACATTGAAAGGTAAAGCTTACCCCCAGTATAGACAAACCCAAATGGTAGGCAATAGGGAACATCACCACTTGATAAGGCGAGCACCCCGTCACCCACAGTGATAAGAAGCTTTTCCATTTCCTCTTTACTCAAATCCTTCATCTCAATTCCTCCTCTAGTTTAGTAATTAGAATACGCAGCAATTTTAGTTTAACTAAAACGATGATTAAGTCAAGAGGATTTGGTGGCAAATCCACCAGGGTAACTGAAACATAGTTTGCCTATGAAAGCGAGGTTGAAAATGCAGTGATGTCAACCGATATTTCAAGGATACCTGATAAATAGCTATGCACCTAATCATCTACGTCCCCCTTTCCAAGTTATGCTACCAATTCAAGAACGGAATTATCAGAACTGCTGTTTGTGATTTCTTATTGCATTATAAAAATAAATGCTTATTGACATAACTCAACAAGATTGTTATCCTGTAGGGAATCACC
>CAZOKO010000063.1:0-16449 GCA_964580455.1 uncultured Thermodesulfobacteriota bacterium
GGTGATTCCCTACAGGATAACAATCTTGTTGAGTTATGTCAATAAGCATTTATTTGAAATATATATAGAAGAATAATAGCACTTGAATTGACCGAAAGTCAAGTGTAGCGGTATTATTTAACGATGCATGAATAGTTTTTAATGGCCATCTGTTTTTGCCTAAAGATTTTTTTGTCTCTTTCGATAGGATATGCACAAAAAGGTGATAGAATCTTATGCGAATTATATCCGGTTGTTAATCCAGGATAAGGCCGCTGCCCATAACCTATTTGACATATTAAAAAGATTAGATTACTATATTAAACAGAAAAGATTTACATCAAACGTTTACTTTGTTGCTTGTGAGAGGAAAGTGGGAAAGAAATCTTTGACCTTCTTTTGGTTGATATTTGTTATACTCTTTGTGTACGCTCCTTCTGTATATGCTCTACAAAAGGTTACCGAGGTGAGATACTGGAGTGCTCCCGACCACACCCGGATAGTTGTTGATAGTGATCAGCCAATTTCTTATAAAACCCTGGAACTGAAAAATCCTTTAAGATTTGTGGTCAATATAAAAGGTGCAAAGGCCACCTTTCCCAGTCGGGAAATAGAAGTTGAGGATTCTGTTGTTCATCGTATCAGAGTTGCTCAGTTTGACCGCAAGACACTGCGTTTGGTGATCGATCTTGTAAAGTCAGCTCAATCAAACGTTTTTACTTTAAAAAAATATTTAGATAAGCCCTATCGATTAGTGGTGGATCTTCATAGAACAGATCTGGCTGAAAAGGAAAAGAAGGCACGGTTGGATCAAAAGGGGGAAGAGTATAAAATCATAGTTATAGACCCTGGTCACGGAGGGGAGGACGGAGGAGCTGTTGGTTACAGGGGCACTCGCGAAAAAGATATTGTCTTATCCCTGGCAAAAAAGTTGAAGAGCTTTATTAATAAGAAGAAAGGGTTTAAGGCTTTTTTAACCAGAAATGGTGATTACTTTGTTCCCCTGGAGAAGCGAGTAGAGATAGCGCGAGATTATAGTGCGGATCTTTTTATCAGCCTGCACACGGATGCAAATTTTAGCAGAAGTGTAAGAGGGGCCTCGGTTTATTGTCTGTCTATTAAAGGGGCCAGTGATGAGGCAGCTAAACTGCTGGCAGAGAGAGAGAATGCTTCTGATTTTATTGGTGGGGTATCATATGCCAGTGATAAGGACCTGGATTCAATACTCATTGATCTGGTACAAACTCGAACGATTAATGATAGCCTCCGCTTTGGTGGAATGGTTTTAAACACAATGGGAACGGCACAAAAAATTAAGTTTAGTCAACCAAAGCAGGCCGGATTTGCAGTGCTTAAGGCAACTGAGATACCTTCCATCCTCATCGAGACAGGTTTTATCAGTAACCCTGATGATGAAAAGTTGCTTAGGAGCAAATCATTCCAGCAAAAGCTGGCACGTCATTTATCAACGGTTAGCTTTGACTTTGCAGGAATCCTAGCCAGAAGGGATGGAGTGGCAATTGTGAGTAGCAGTGCCCATGGAGAGAAAAGAGAGGTACATCTGATTAAGCCAAATGAGACCCTCTGGCAAATAGCGAAGGAATATAATACTACGGTGGATGAACTGATAAAATTAAATAAACTGAAGAAGTCGAATAAAATTAAAGTGGGAAAGAGACTCTTGATACCGCATTGATAAATGATGCTAGAGAAAAGAGAGGCAGAAAACATGTTGATAGAAATGAAAGTAAAGAATCTGGCGTTTGATCTGTCGAAGAGTGGGGCGATGGTGTTTCTGGAGGAAATGAAGGGCAAACGCACCTTGCCTATTTGGATTGGTATTTTCGAAGCCAATGCTATTGCCCTGGAACTGCGCAAAATTAGCACGGCCCGTCCTATGACACATGATTTGATCTTAAATATAATCAAGGGTCTTGAAGCAGAGGCAACTAAAATTGTGGTAACTGAATTAAAGGATAACACTTTTTATGCTACCATTCATATTAATACAAAGGAGGGAGAGATAGAGATAGACTCTCGTCCCAGTGATGCTATTGCAGTTGCTTTAAGGGTGGGTACTCCTATTTATGTAAACGAGGAAGTAATCAACCAGGCTGGCCATTCTAAAGAAACCAAAGAAGACAATAAAACAGAGGAATTTATGGAATGGCTGGAAAAACTTGATCCTGATGATTTCAGGTATAAAATGTGATCGTTTCCATCCCGCGTCTTCTTATCTAACATCTTTCTTTTCTATCAGCGCTGACAAAAGTGTTAATCTTCTTCTTTGGCAGATGCCCTTTTAGATTTCCTGTGTACTGGTAAACTTTTGACAATATGTATTTGCAAAACAGGAGTATGTTATGGAAAGTCCCATAAAAACATTGCTTGTTTCATCAGAGGTTGCACCTTTTTCCAAAACGGGAGGGTTGGCTGATGTGAGTGGTTCGTTGCCTGGTGCTCTTAAGAATTTGGGATGTGATATTAGGGTGACAACACCCCTCTATAAAATGGTAAGGGAATCGGGATATACTGCAGAAAAAACACTAAAGGGTTTCAAAGTCAAAGTTGGTAAAGGTTTTAAAAGAGGTGACGTATCAGAATCTGTTTTAAATGGGCAGGTGAAGACTTATTTAATTGAGAAGGATCAATATTACAACCGTAAATATTTGTATGGCACCTCCAGGGGAGACTATTCTGATAATGCAACTCGATTCATCTTCTTTTCTCTGATGGTTTTTGAACTGTGTAAGGCAATAGGGTTTAAGCCTGATGTTATTCATTGCAACGATTGGCAGAGTGGTCTCATACCCGCCTATCTGCGGACAGTTTATCGAAATGATCCTTTCTTTAAACATACTGCTGTTCTCTTTACTATTCACAATCTGGCTTATCAAGGAAACTTTCCTGAGGAGGAATTAACTTTAACGGGTCTTCCTCCGGAAGCATTTACCCCTGAGGGGATTGAATTCTGGGGGAAGGTGAGCTTTTTGAAAGCAGGGATTGTATACTCTGAGGTAATCAACACGGTAAGTCAAGCATACAGCCGTGAAATCCAAACACCTGAGTACGGATGTGGGATGGAGGGGATTCTTGCATACAGGAAAGATGACCTTTTTGGCATTATTAATGGTGTGGACTATGAAATCTGGAGTCCTGAAAAAGACACCTTTATTGCAGCCAATTACAGCAAGGATAACCTTTCCGGCAAAATCAAGTGTAAAGCTGATCTCATTTCCCAGTTTGGTTTGCCTGAATCCTTAAATAACCGTCCTCTCCTGGGAATGATTTCAAGATTAGCTGATCAAAAAGGGTTTGACCTGCTAGCGGAAGTTGTGGAAGATTTGATGAATCTGGATGTGGGATTTATACTTCTTGGCACAGGTGAGCAGAAGTATCACGAACTCTTTTCAGATATTGCAAAGAAATATCCTCAAAAAGCGGGGATAAGGCTAAGTTATAATAATGCTCTTGCTCATAAAATTGAGGCTGGATGTGATATGTTTTTGATGCCTTCTAGATATGAACCCTGTGGTTTGAATCAAATCTATAGCCTGAAATATGGAACTATTCCGGTGGTCAGGGCTACGGGAGGGCTGGATGATACTATCGAGGATTATACGCTCTCTTCTGAGGTAGGTAATGGTTTCAAATTTACTGATTATTCACCACATGAATTCCTGGATAAAATCAAAGAAGCGTTAAAAGTCTATGAAAATAAGGATGCCTGGCTTAAACTGGTTAGAAAGGTGATGTCGTTAGACTTTAGCTGGGAAAATTCTGCCAGGCAATACACAGACTTATACCAGAGAGCCATGGGTAAACCCCGCTAGAAAGTGCAAGGCATGCCACGTTAGATATTTGCTAAAAAGACTCCTTGATTTAGTATTTCAATTGTTGTATAAAATTTTATACAGTTTAGTTTCTAAGATGAGCTGTTTTACTATAAAGTCGATTCCTGACAGGTAATTGAGATTTCAAAAGAGAAAAGACAACTTAAATAAGGAGTTGGGGTATGGCAACTCTACTTGTTGTTGATGATGAAGAACATCAAAGGATGCTTTACCAGGAAGAATTGGGTGAGGAAGGATATCAGGTTATTCTGGCTCGTAATGGAAAGGAAGCATTAGATAAGGTATTGGAGATATCACCTGATTTGATTGTACTGGATATACGGATGCCAGTTATGGATGGCCTGGAAGCTTTAGGAAGGATCGTAGGCAAAGAGAGGAATATCCCGGTTGTCATTCATAGTGCATATTCAAGTTATAAGGATGATTTCATGAGCTGGACAGCAGACGATTTTGTGGTGAAATCTGCGGATTTGACAGAGTTGAAAAAGAAAATTAGAGAACTCTTGGAGAGAAAGAAGGCTTAAAAGGTGAAAAAGGTACTTGCTTTCATTCTGGCGGGAGGAAAAGGTGAGCGTCTCTATCCTTTAACCAGAGATAGAACAAAACCAGCAGTACCGTTTGGTGCTATCTATCGAATTATAGACTTTACCCTCAGCAATTGTATCAACTCCAACCTTAGAAAAATCTATATTCTTTCTCAGTATAAATCCCTTTCCTTGAACAGGCATGTCCAGTTGGGGTGGAATATCTTAAGCAGTACCCTTGGTGAATTTATTACTGTTGTCCCTGCACAGCAGAGAATAGACGAACACTGGTATAAGGGGACAGCTGATGCGATTTACCAGAATATTTATCTATTACAGAAAGAACAGCCTGATTTATTGCTTATACTTTCTGGAGACCATGTTTATAAGATGGATTACAGGAAGATGATCGATTTTCATCTGGAAAAAGGTGCAGATGTAACAGTTTCTGCTGTAGAAATAGATAAAGGCCTATCGCAGGAGTTTGGAGTTATTGAAATTGATAGTGATTTTAAAATAACGGGATTTGATGAAAAGCCGGATTGTCCTAAGACACTACCCGGGAAACCGGATAAAATCCTTGCGTCTATGGGAATCTATGTTTTTAGTACGGAGATCATGGTAAGGAAGCTGATCGAAGATGCCAAGAAAGATACTGCACACGATTTTGGAAAGAATATCATTCCTGCTATGGTTAATAAGAATCAGGTGTTTTGCTATAACTTTATTGATGAAAAAGGAGAGGCTTGCTATTGGCGGGATGTTGGAGCCATGGAAGCTTATTTTGAATCCAATATGGACCTGATCTCTATTTCACCTTTATTGAATCTTTATGACCCTGATTGGCCTATGCACACTTATCACGCTCCCTTTCCTCCTGCTAAAAGCGTATTTGACGATGGGGCAGGCCGAAAGGGGTTTGCTTTGGAATCTATCATTTCAGGTGGATGTATTTTAAGTGGTGGAGAAGTCAGAAGGTCGCTTTTATCTCCTGATGTCAGGATCGATAGCTATGCTCAGGTAGAGGATTCTATCCTGCTGGAAGGGACGCGAGTGGGAGAACGCGCGAAGATTAAGAGAGCCATTATTGATAAGGAATCGGAAATTTCTCCTGGGATGCAGATTGGCTATGATCCAGAAGAAGATAAGAAATTTACGGTAACCGAATCAGGCATTGTGGTAGTGCCGAAAGGTTTTAGGGCGAGGTAATATGAAATGAGATTTAAGGGGAGTTGTTTTAGAACGACATTCATTATATGGGTAGTGGTGATAGTTCTGTTTGCCACTTCCAGCGCAAGCGCCAGTCCTCTCTATGGTGGTTACAACGGGAATAGTAAGGTTTGGGCTGAATACTACTATGAGGAACCCAGAATCGGGTTTTCATTGAGGTTCTCAATGGGAGCAGACACAGATTTTAACTGGTGGGTTAGGGTTGGTCTTTCCTTTATTCCCTATATTAACAATGTAGGATTGAGTTATGAATCTGATAACATTTTATCTTTAAATATTGCCACAATTTTACCATGGCCGGTTTCTCTCGGTATTGATACTAATAGGCTGTGGTGGTATGTAATAAATGTGTTATTTGGGGTTGTGGGAAGAGATAGCAATGCTAATATGTGGGGTGAAACCTGGTGGCTTTTCCCTGGTTTATATGCATTCGGTGTGGACAACAATGATAATCATTGGCAATGTTTAAAGTTATTCTCTGTGCTGGTTGGTATGGGAGAAGAGCTTTTTGAAGAAAATGAAATCTCTTTCAACCAGAAGAATTCTGTAAAGTTTGAGGAAGAGATGAGGTCTTTAGAAGTTTATTTTAAAGAGGGGTGTGGTCCTGAAATCAGCGCGCTGCTCGTAGAAAGACTGGCAGATGATGAGATTATAGAGAATATGAGAAGTCTCTCGGAGGCATTGAATGACAGGATGGCGTTGCTTCCTTTAACAACTTTTTCCATTAATGAAAACGGTGAGAGTATTACCCCCTTTGATTCTTTGAATGTAACACCACCTGAACTTAATGCACTCCTTTCTTATGTTGAGGAAAAGGTTTTTACTGACGAGGTAATAGATGAGATAGATGTTCTCCTGGATTCCTTTGCCAAAGATATCCAACCCCATTTAAAAGCGGTTGAAAAAATGGTTGTCACTCCTCCTTAATATTTGCTGCAGTTTCTCAAGCTTCTTTTGCATGATAGCTCACCTTATGCGAAGCATCTTTTCAACTGATTTTCTTGCAGCATCTCTAAATTTATCTGGTACTCTTACCTGAAAAGACATTTCCTGAAGAGATCTGAGAATATTTTCAAGTCTTATTAATTTCATGTCAGGGCAAATAGCCTGTTCACTTGCAGGGATGAATCTTTTGGAGGGATTCTCCTCTCTCAATCTGTACATCATGCCTATCTCGGTACCTATAATAAATTCTTCCGCAGAACTTTTTTTTGCGTATTTCATCATCCCGCCGGTGCCAAGGACCTCATCGGCTAATGCTACTACCTCTGGGCTGCACTCCGGATGAACTAAAACTTTTGCCCCAGGATATTCCTCCTTCAATTTTAAAATATCTTTTGCAGTAATGCGCTGGTGAGATGGACAGTAACCGGGCCAGAGAATTATTTCTCTACCGCTTTTAGTGGCAGCGTAAGAACCGAGACACTTATCTGGCACAAAGATGATGGGTTTGCCTTCTGGTATGGTTGAAACTACCTTGAGTGCATTGCTGGAAGTGCAGCAGATGTCGCTTTCAGCCTTTACTGCTACTGTGGAGTTGATGTAGCAGACTACAGCGGCTTCAGGAAATTCTCTCTTTTTTTCTCTAAGGGCTTCTGCCGTTACCATGTTAGCCATAAGGCACCCGGCATTCCTGTCTGGAAGCAGGACGACCTTATCAGGACAAAGGAGTGAGGCGCTCTCTGCCATGAAATGAACTCCACAGAAAACAATAACTCTGGCATCTGTCTGTGAAGCCTTCTGGCTCAGGTCAAGCGAATCACCAACGAAATCAGCTATGTCCTGCACCTCTCCTAATTGGTAATTGTGAGCTAAAATAATAGCCTCTCTTTGTTTCTTTAATATTTGTATTTTTTCTATAATTTCATCAGACTCTTTGTTATACATTGTTTATTATTTCTCCCTGGAGTTATTGAGTGACTGTTCAGTAATTTGCAAAAAATTAACATTATTGATTGAGATGTGCAACTGCTTTTTATGAAGGTGTCATCCATTAATGTGGTAAGTATACAAAAGGATGGGCCATTTATAAAAAGCTTGATAACAGAGAATAGCCATGCTAGATTTGAGAAAATCTGGAGAGATTGTAGATGGTGTGGTGGTTTCCTTATCTATGTTACAATAATTTGTCATTGCGGGCGGTAGCGAAATAATAATATGAAGACATTAATTGCATTTCATCTGTTGATAAGTATATTCCTGGGCTGCCTTTTCCCCCTGTCAGTAAATGCTCAGGAAGAGACAATCTTACATGAGATAGACCTTCTTACTGAAGAAGAACAGTTGGTAGCCTACCAGATGTTGGTGGATAACAATCCTCAGAATTCCAGGTTTCAGAACAGCCTTGGATTTTGTTACTATCGAATGAAAGACTATGATAAGGCTGAACAGCATTATACCAGAGCTTTAACCCTGGACCCTGCCTATTCCGTTGCTTACAATAACCTTGGCGTGATATGCCTTAAAAAGGAGCAGAGTGATATTTCGAAGAGCTATTTTGAAAAAGCTCTGCGGTACGATTCCTGTAATGTGAAGGCGATGTATAACCTTGGTGTGGCTCATTTCAGAAAGGGGGATTATTTTAAAGCGCTTCGTTGCTATATTAAGGCTAAAAAAATGGATATTACTTATGTAAAAGAGCGGGGTGATTCTGAGAAAGCGGAAAAGGAAGTTGATGAGGCACTTAAGAAAGATCCAAAAAACAAAATTTTGAATAAGGTAAGCTCACATTTAAATAATTAATTACATAAAAAGAACATAACGGATATCTGTTTTACCAAATATTTATAATTTTCCATAAATTTCTGATATTTTTTCTTGACAATGATTAATATTATATTATATTGGAAAGCGATTTGTTTGTTAATTTTAGGAAGTGCAAATCTAAAAAGGAGGGGAGGTGATTCTATTGAAGAAATTGTTACTTATCTCGTGTGCTTGTTTGTTACTTGTGGGATGTGCAGCATCTGATAAGGCTATGCTGCCTGATGACATCTGGATGACTAATGGTGATATCAGCACGCCTTATAAACCTATAGCTGCGATCTCGGTGGCAAAGATTGGGTTCAGAATCTTTAGTGATATTGAACCAACAGATTTGGACCAGGCAATCTGTCAGATGTTAGCAGAGGAAGCTAAAGCAGTAGGTGCTAATGCAGTCATCAACATGGACTTTGATTCTCCTATAGTCCAACCATGTTATATGGGAGCAGTTCCCTATGTATGCGGGTTTGGTGTAAGTACTGCCAAAGGTGTAGCTGTTAAAACAAAGAAGAAATTAAGGTAACAGGTTTTTATTCAAAGCTCATTTACAATAGCCCTCTCATACAATGGGGGGGCTTTTTTTATAGTTCTCCTTTGTAACTATTCACCACAGATTTACCCCGTTAGATATTTATCATGTTAATGAACAGCTACTTATATAACATCTAATGGGGGATCGCTTTAGCAGCCGAAACCAAAACAAATATAACCACGAAGAACACGAAGGCCACGAAGAATGAAACTAAAAATAATGTGCAGCAATAATCTTTTAAAAATCACAAAGGTGGGCATAACACTCTTCATTTGTATGCTTTACTTTAAGACGGGTTGTTTAGCTGGTCAGATTTCTGCTCAGGATGTCATTTCGAAAGTGGAGCAGAACTTTTCAAAGATAGAAAATTATCAGGTTAATGTGAGTCGAATCTATTACAGGAATGAAATTCTGGAGCTTCAGGAAGAATGGCGATTCTTCTTTGAAAATCCTGGATTTGCAAAGGTCGAATTTGTATTGCCCAAAAAGGTTGCCCTGATTATCAACCAGGATGATGTGTGGCAGTATTTTTTAGAAGAGAAAAGGGTAATGAGAAGAAAGATAAATGATCTTAAAGAAAAAGAAAAGATGATTCTGATAGGGAAGCTACTCAAACCCTATGAAATTGAGGGATGGGTGCTTTCTGTCAGTTCAAAGTTTGGTGACCGTCTGAAACTGGTGAGAGAAGAAGTGATTAAAGGTAGAAAATGTTATCTTATTGAGTGCAAACCCAAGACAGATAATCCCCAGCAGTTGAGACTTCTGGTTTGGATAGACAGAGAGAGGCTTGCGTTGGTTAAAAAAGAGCTTTATAAAGAGCCCAACCAGTTAGTGAGCAGGACAGAAAATGAAAATTTTCTTGAAATTATCCCTGGCCTCTGGTTGCCTCGTAAAGTAGAAAGCACTGTTCAAACCGAGAAAGGGGAAATCATAAAGCAATTAATATTGAGAAATATCAAAGTGAATAAATCCATGCCGGAGAATACCTTTCAATTTATCCCTCCCAAAGGGTGTGAGGTGATGACTTTTAATGAGAAGGGGAAGTAGTGAGTAAAATCCCAAACAAATCTAAATGACCAAAATACTAATCTAAAAAAAGCGAAGGAATAGAAATTGTTTATATAAAGTAGTGTTTGAAGATTGGTATTTTTTCCTGTTGTTTCTAACGGGGTGAATCCGCAAAAATCTGTGGCCAAAATCTAGTATCCAGTATCGTTTTGTTAGCGGCTGAGTAATTTGAAAAAGCTTTAATCACCCTAAAAGTCCAGAGCAAATAGAAGCAATGGCCCCTTTTTCCCTCCTTTTAGATTAATCGATAAATTATATTTCCTTCTGAACCTTTCCAGATAGTTTTCCCGTACGGCCTTGTTATATTTATGGGCACTGTTTAAAGCCCCAAAAACATTGCCACTGTAGTAGTTTAGGCTGAAGAAAGACATAAGCCCGCCTGCAGCGTAAATTTCTTTGGCGAAAGCCTCATAGGTGCCATAGAAGAGCAAAGCATTGGTGATGAAGGAAAATATAGCCTGTTTCTTTTTTCCCATATAGAAATGACCGGCTCCTGGGATAACCCCAGCTAAAAGACCAGCCACCCAAGGTGATTTATGAGGAAGATGTGGCAGCTGATCTAAAGCATTTGCTAATTCCCGGGAGGGCTTTTGGTAGAGACTGTCTTCTTTAACGAGAAAAAGCTGCTTTTTAGCAGAAGAATAGTTCTCCAGATGAATGTAAATCCAGGCTATCTCCCATTTGGCCTTCTCTGCCAGTGGGTGATTGAGGTTGTCTTCAATGAAGTTTTCAAGTTCAACCAGCGCAAGTTCGTAATCTTCGTTTAGAGAGTAACACTCCCCTACCTGATAGGCAGCCTCTTTTCCCACTTCCTGATCGAGATATTCATCTAAAAGGTTACGAAAGAGTTCAATAGCTTTATCATATTTATCTCCCATTTTGTAGCAGTAGGCTATCTTAAGTCGTGCCTTGGGAACGGATGGATGTTGAGGGTTGAAGTAGATAAAACGTTCGTATTCGGTAACTGCCTGATAGTAATGTCCTCTCTCAAACAGATAATTGGCAAATCCCATGAGAGATTTCTCTCCTTCCTCCTGTGAGAATGCCATATCAACGCAGTGAACGCTAAGCATACAGAGGATTACAAAGTATAATAGTACCCTGACTTTAAAATTAGGACATTTTAAATGATACATTAATTGAGCCTTCTTCTTTATTCATCTCTGCGTTCTTTGCGATCTTAGCGGTGATTGCTTTTCAATCTTCTCGATGGTACTTTTTGCTTTATCCGCCAGTTGGTGCTGTGGATAGCGTGATATAAACTCTTCATGCTGCTTAAGAGCAGATTGATAATCGTGTATCAGGTATAAAGTTTCAGCCTTTTGAAAATATGCCTCTATTCCAGGGGGGATACCTTCGTATTCTTTCGCCAGTGTAGTAAAAAGATCAAGAGCAAAAGTATAATTTCCAGTTGACTGCATAGAGCAGGCAATGTTAAAGCGTGCCTTCGGTGTATCAGGATGTTTGGGGTAAAAATAGATAAATCTTTCGTATTCCATAACTGCTCTATAGTAATGACCATGATGGAAGAAATTATCCGCAAATGACATGATTGAGGCAGGATTTTTGTATTCACTGGTTTCAAGCGTCCACCCGGGAGTTACCATGCTAAAAAACAATAGAAAAAATATTTTGACTACAGAGAGTCTATAAAATCTCTTTAACATAAATGAACATGATAACTTCTTCATGTTTCTCCTCTTTTCTTTTATCCCGGATTTTGCAATAAATCACAGATTTACCCCGTTAGATGTTTACTATCTAATGGGGGTGCACAGAGAAATTACTTCTTAAATCAATAAATTACACCTTTTTATATAGTAAATCTCTGTGTACATTTTAATGAAAAACTTTTAGCCAGAGACCTCCCCTCAAATTTGCCTTTTTCTTTTTGCTAAATTAACCTCTGCGTTCTCTGTGGTTTTAAATGCATTATTTGGGTTTATACCCTTTTTCTTTAATTTCTCTGTGGTTTATTTTTCACATTACTTAGTAAACCAGAAATCATTGTTTTCTACAGGGTCATCAACATAGTACCTGCCGAATTTATAGATGAGGTCATACCCTTCAGGAGAATGGTTACGGATAACCCTCTCGCTTGCCATAGCAAGTCCTAAGAAAAATCCATGCTTCTTTAAGGACTGTTTAGCATAAGCTGAACAGGTGGGATAAAAATCGCAGGTTGCCCCGTCAACCGGTGAGATTACATTTTGAAAGAAGTATATAAGCAGTTTTATAGGGAAGGTAGTTACTTTGGAAACATAATTTGGCTTATGCCGATGGGATTGTGAGTTATCAATCTTTGTTTCATAAATATAATCTTTATCCCAGGGGCCCCACTCTTTGCTTTCAACATTAGAAGGTGGTATTGAGGAGGCAATGCAAACAGTTGCCATAAAGTATATTAAAAATAATATTTTACTACTTTTTTTAGCCATGCAGAGCCAGCTTTTTTGTTTATTACTGGTATTTTAGAGAAAATATGTAGAATGTTTCCCTAAATAATATTATATTTTATTCTGACCAAAAACATGATTTCGTTTTTAGAAAGTTTAATCCGAAGCATATGCGAGATCCCCGTGGAGGTAAATCCAATACGACAAAAAAATACAGATGTTCAAATAACGACTCAACTGAGCTTGCCGAAGTCCAAAAAGCTCGGAATTTTGGTGAATTAGTTTGGAACATTCTGTGATTTGATATTAGGATTTGTTTCGAATTTCGAAATTCTATATTCGGATTTTTGCCTGGACGAGATTTTTCGTCCAGGCACTATCTATCTTTTCTCTGTCTCCCCAATCATGGGAACAAACCTGACCCCTGAAATATGTTTAACTTTCAATTCCCCTTTAACTTTAGTTATAAGAGTCAGGGTTTGATGAAACAGAGTGCTTCCCAGGGGAATGATGAGCCTGCCGCCCTCTTTTAATTGTTTAGTGAGGGGAGGAGGTATGTGATTAGATGCACAGGTTATAATAATAGCATCAAAAGGCGCATAAGATGGCCAGCCGAAATATCCATCCCCCTGTTTTACTTTTACCTTCTGATAACCAAGCTCTTTTAGTTTGAGAGATGCTTCCTTTGCCAGCTTTTCCCTTATTTCAATAGAATATACCTGGTCAACCAATTCTGCCAGGACTGCGGCCTGATAACCTGAGCCTGTTCCAATCTCTAAAACCTTGTCTGTCGGCTTCAGGTTTAAACATTGGGTCATTAATGCTACAATATAAGGTTGAGATATAGTTTGACCCTCTCCTATCGATAGGGGATAGTCATTATAGGCAACATCCCAGAGACTCTTATCAACTAAGAGATGCCTTTTGACTTTACCCATTACAGATAGTACTTTTTCGTTGCTGATATCTCTTCCCTTAAGGTCGGACGTTACCATTTTTTCCCGGGCGTTCTTGAATGGGTCGTCCTGGGCAAGAGCTTGAAGATTTGCAGTTATGACAAGCAAAAAAGAAGAAATCATTAATAATTTTGTCTTCATAACCAAGCTCCCTAGCTATAATATTGTATTGTCAAAACAAACCACAGATAACACAGAGAATTATCTAAATATCAATAAGTTAGATGATTTTACTTTTCCTCCCCTCTGTGCCCCCTTACATTATTAGTTGCTAACTTGGAATAAAAGCGGAACTCTTTTTGTTTTTGAGAACACTGAGTATTATTTCTCTGTGTGCTCTGTGGTTTCATGTTTTTTCCTTCTTTAATATACGATATATTATATAATATAGCACATAAGTAGTGACATAATATGATAAATTTAGAAAATACGTTTGTTACTAAACATAAGAGATAGATGATGGTTTTAAATGACAAAACGTCTCATAATTTCTACAACTTATTGAAATTAAAAGTGTTTCTATTGAGAGATGCGAGTTTGGAGCTTTAATGTTTAACCCGAAACCCGAAAACGCAACTTTTATTAAACCCATCATTCCAATTGCTTAAGCGAGTTTTACTATATACCACAGCAGAAAAGTCTTGACAACGATAATTATCCTATGGTAATTCTTATATCTTCTTTTTGAAGACAGATCCTTTTTAAGTTTCCTGATTATCCAGTTTATTAATTTAAAAGTCAAAATTTTATTTTATATCTGGGAGGAATTTCGTTTTAAAACAAGATACAGTTTTCTCTGATTGCCAGATTTCTTTAAATAACTGTTTGGAAATATAATAAGAGAAGGGAAGGCCTTCGACTTTACTGCCATTAAGTCCCTCCTGATCACTTACATACTGAAGTGGACAGGTTAGCCTCCCTTCTCTTATTATTTTAGGGATAGGGAGAAACCATAACCACAGGTAATGCTGTAGTCATTGCCTGGCTGCCTGCCCGCTTTGCCCGAGCTCAGCCAGGGAGCTGACACTCGTGTCGGCCAAGAAGCTCGGCCAAGCCGAGCCCGGAGGGCGTGGGAATCTCGCATTAAAAATTTCTTCGGATTTCGTATTTGAGAAGTATCAAGCATGGATATAATAATCGCTACCTCAAATCAGAATAAGTTAAAAGAATTTAAGGCACTTTTGAAAGATCATAAGATTAACATCCTCTCACTTAAGGACTTTTCTCAGATACCGGCCGTTGTGGAAGATGGTAAGAACTTTTATGAGAATGCCCTCAAAAAAGCTACTACTGTTGTACGTTATACTGGAAAGCTAACTATTGCAGATGATTCAGGTATTGAGGTGGAAGCATTAGGAGGAAAGCCGGGGGTCTATTCTTCCCGCTTTGCGGGAGAAGATGCCAGTGATGAGGAGAATAATGCCAGGTTAATGAAAGAGCTTCAGGGTATACCTCCTGATAAGAGAGGGGCCTGCTTTAAATGTGCGCTGGTTATAGCAAAATCTGAAGGGGAAACAGCTTTTGTTGAGGGGGAATGCAGAGGAACCATCATTGAAGAATTAAGGGGGCACTACGGATTTGGATATGATCCTCTCTTCTTAGTGCCTGAATATAATAAGACCTTCTCGGAAATCACTCCAGAGGAGAAAAATAAAATCAGCCACCGTGCTAAAGCATTACAAAAATTATTGAAGCTGTTACCAAACTATCTTCCAGAAACATAATGGGAAGTAACTACTTTGCCTTACTATAGTTTCTTTGTTTTTTTATCTCAGTGGTCTCTGTGGTTAACAAAAAAATCCTTGCAACAATTCTCACACTATGCTATTTCCTAACATGCTTTAGAATTTCCTAGATGTTTTTGTGGGCCGTTAGCTCAATTGGCAGAGCAACTGACTCTTAATCAGTAGGTCATAGGTTCGACTCCTATACGGCCCACCAAAAAGATTAGGAAAAAGAGGTAGATAGCAAGTTAATGTTCTACCTCTTTTTTATGTCATCCTGTTTGTGGCAGTTTTGTGGCAGTTCCACACAACCTTTTACAGAGAGCATCAACACCCTCTTTCTTATATTTCAAAGAAAGGTGAGTGTATCTTTTAGTCATATCAGATGTTTTATGTCCAAGTAGCTCTCCTAATCCTCTTTGGTCGTTTGTTTCCATCTGGTAGTGCGAGGCAAAAGTATGTCTTAAATCGTGGAAGCGAAAATCTTCAATCCCTGCTTTTTGTAATGCCTTTTTAAAAGCCTTTTTAATTTCTTTAATAGGCTTACCTTCCTTTACAGGGCTTGTAAAGATATACTCATTATTAGCTACCTTTGGTATTTTATTTAAAACCTCAATCGCCCTTTTATTCAGAGGAACTAAGCGTGGTTCACCATTCTTCGTTTCTCCAACATGAAAACACTTTACCCCGTCAATTCCAACTATATCCTTCCATTTTCTCGTGAGCAATTCGCTTTTCCTCAAGCCTGTATGAACAGCAAGCTCAACTATCTGCCTTAAAATCCTTGTTGGCGCTTTTGTGGACTTTCTTCTAAACTTTGATGGTTTGTACTCACAGGCTTTGAGCAATGCCTTTAGTTCTTCTATTTCCAGATATCGTCTTCTTTGGTTGTTTTCTTTCAAAAATTCCACTTGATGTAAAGGGTTTTCAGTTGTGAGTTTCCACTTCATAGCCATATTGAACATTCTCTTTAAGCAGGCAAGATCCCGATTAATAGTTGATGGTTTTCTGCCCAGCTTCTTCCTATCATTTTTGAATTTCTCGACTAGCCAGGCTGTAATCTGATTCATAGGTTTGCCTTTAGTATATGGATTGAAGTTTTCAATACTGTCTGAATAGCCTTTAAAGGTTTTTGCCTTGACATTGTTTTTGGCAAATTCTTTAAATCTTTCAACCAGCTTTTCCCACGCGATGTAATTCCTCTTCTTCCTCATATCGAAAAACTTACATTCTTTAATTTGAGTTTTTCTGGCTGCTAATGCTTCTCTTGCTTCTGTCTTACTTTCTCCGACAGTCTCTCTGTACCTTTTTCCGTTATAAAAATACTGAATGCACCACTTATTACCTCTTTTAATTAAACCTCTATCCTTACTCATTGTAGGCCTCCTTCCTGGAAGACCCACCGCTTTTTCCTTTTTCATCA
>CAZOKO010000064.1:0-16329 GCA_964580455.1 uncultured Thermodesulfobacteriota bacterium
TGCCAGGAAACATTGCCATTATTGTCAAGTTTCAGTACCCAGAAATCACCACCACCAGTACCAAATGAATAAGTAATCCCCGCAACTATATAACCACCATCTGTGGTCTGCTGGATGGAATGTGCACCACCAGGACTATAAATCTTTGCCCAATACTCTTGACTGTTGCTTGTATTGGCAGTAATACAAATGAATGATAGTACCAGAACAAGACTAAATAACTTTTTCATCGTAGTTTCCTCCTTTCCTCAAAAAAAATTCCCACCTTCTCAAACTTCTACATCCAAGAAACAGTGGGGTGATGTCTTATAGTAATCTCATCAATTTCCATGATCAAATACCTTATTGGAAATGATGATATTTTATTAATTCTCTACTTTTAGCACCAAAAAGCTATAGTTTATTTAAAGCATATAAGCCTATTGACTTTACTCAACAAGAAATTAGTAACTATATGATTTTAATGGATAATATTCAAAACATGTTTAGTATGGTTATAGAAGAACAGTTTTCCTTTAAAATAGATGACTTAAGGGTTTATCTTGTTGAGTTATGTCATTAAGCATTAAAGCATAAATTGATAAATAATGCAACTTAAAAATTTCTGATTTTTGACTTCTTGTAGCGGTTCAAAAGAAAGTGGATAGATTTAGGATATAGCTAAGGGATGTTTTGATTTTCCATTGTCAGAAAGAAAAATAGCTGGGTTTATGGATTGGCCGAGTTTATCAGCCGAAGAAAAACAGGAGATTTTAGACATAACCACACCCACACGCGAGGAACTGGAGGTCTTAGACTAAATAAGGAGCTTTATACTGATGATCGATAAAGCGTTATTTTATCAACGTTTTTAATTGTGCATTCATTTGGATCTCCATGGCATTCAAGGATGCCAGTATCACGTTTTGTCTTATGACTGGCTTCGTGAACACAGTACTCTAGTAAAACAACGGGGTCAAGATATGACCCCCTTGTTTACGACACACAAAAGCCCACACAAAATGAAAAAGAGCTAACCCTGCCTCATCTAACCCCTTGTATTTATTAATGATCCCAACGGGAGTCGAACCCGTGTTTTCGGCGTGAGAGGCCGATGTCCTAGGCCACTAGACGATGGGACCAAAATTGGCTGGGGGAGGAGGATTCGAACCCCCGTAGTGAGAGCCAGAGTCTCATGTCCTGCCACTGGACGATCCCCCAAAATATTTCGAGAAGATAAACCAAATGAAAGTAATAGTCAAGAGCTATCTAACATAGTTTTGGCTGAAGTAAATTCATTGTATTTTTAAATAAGATTGAAGTAGACCTCAGCAACGTAATCGAAATTTCTTTTAATATTATCCTTGCCCTGCACGATATCCCCGTGTCCCGGGAGAAGGTATTCTACATCCAGCTTTGATAAATTTTCAATACTTTGTTTTAAGAGATTTCCGTCCCCTCCTGGGAAATCCGTTCTTCCCACACCAGCCTGAAAAACAACGTCCCCTGCAATAAGTGCCTTCTCCTCTGGCCAGTAAATTGAGATGGAGCCAGGAGAGTGTCCCGGTGTATGATAGATTTCAAAGACAGTATTTTTTAACTTGAATTCCCCTTCTTGCAAAGATAAATCTACTCTATATTCTGGTAATTGCAAGCCAAACATATTGTAGAATCCCATACCTGTTTCTTTCAGGAATCTATCTTCTTCAGGATGAAGTGCCATCCTAGTGTCCTTTTGCATAAAACTCCTGATTCCATCGAAATGGTCTGGATGGCTGTGGGTGGTTATGATTAGTTCAATCTTGTCCGTATCGAAACCATCTCTTTTAATGTTGTCTAATACACCTTTAAGACATGCGTCAAGGCCGGTATCGATAAGTATGGTGTTTTCTCCTCCAATCATAAAAGTATTGCAGTTATTTACTGAAAAATCAGTCCAGGGATAGATGAACAAGTCTTTTGTAAGTTCCAAAGTTACCTCCTTATTTTAATTAAGTTTAAACCACGAATTATACGATGAGCACGAAGAATTTGCAACAGAGAGATATTGTCATTTTTTGACTATTAGAGTCAAGCTGAAAATATGAGAGTTTTTTTAAGATGAAACCTATAACATATTCATAAACTCCTTTAAGTCTTTTACTATTGCAGATTCCTTCATTTCTTCTTTCCTGTCCAGATAAAAGCTTCTTATTCCTAACTGCTGAGGTATAAGATAGTCAAATTCAAAGTGGTCACCTATATGGATCATCTGATTCGGCTTAATATTGATCAGATTGCAGATATTGAGATAAAATTGCTCAGTCTTTTTAACTTCCTTAAAGTCCGAAGTAGCAGAGAATATATGGTCGAAATATGAGGAAATGCTGGTTGTTTCAATTTCGACATTTAAAAATTCTCTGGCAGCATTTGAGGTAATGATAAGTTTATAGGATTGATTCAGGGCAGAGAGTACTTCATGCACTTCAGGATAGGTCTGGATGCGATTTTTGAATTTGCTAAGAAGTATTTCCCAGTTGTTGTCAAGACCAAAAAAGTGAAGCCAGTGTTTTATATCATACCATTCAATAGCCTTATCTCCAATTTTCTCATATTCCTGGAATACAAAACGTTTGGCTTCATCAAACTCATAGCCATATCTTTCTGCATAGAGTTCTGGTATCCCCTGATGCCATACTATCTGGCTAAATTCATCGGTAACCAGGGTGCCATCTAAATCAAATGAGATAACCTTCATTCTTTTTATCCTTAAGACTATAGGAGTGTTTAAAAGGAAAGGATTATATGGTGAGTATCAAAGGGATTTTTCTACTAGCGCATAGGCGCTGTGATTGTGGATACTCTCTATGTTTTCTGACTCTACACTAAACCAGGTTATGTTTGGATTTTTCTCAAGTTTCTTTGCTACGTTCCTCACAATGTCCTCGACAAACATCGGGTTGTTGTATGCTTTTTCTGTAACGTATTTTTCATCAGGCCTTTTGAGGAGGGAGTAAACTTCGCAGCTTGCAGAATTTTCGGCAATTTTTATCACGTCTTCAATCCAGAAAAAAGTTTTGAACCTGACCTTTATAGATACAATTCCCCTCTGGTTATGTGCTCCTTTTTCAGACATCTCTTTTGAGCAAGGACAGAGAGTAGTTACAGGTACCTCAACACCCAAACAGATATCTAACTCATCATTGAGGGATCCCCATAATCTACAGGTGTATTCCATAAGGCTTTTCGCTTTTGAGACAGGTGCCGTTTTCTCTATAAAATATGGAAATTCTATCTCCATATGAGCCGATTTGGCGTTAAGTTTCTTTTTCATTTCGTTTAAGATGGTGGATAGATTTTTAACGTTGATTCCCTGGCGATAGCGATTGAGAATTTCAACAAACCGACTCATGTGAGTACCTTTAAAATGGTAGGGTAGATCAACATACATGTTGATACTGGCAATGGTGTGCTGTGTCTCATTTTTTTTATCCAGAACGGTAATCGGGTACTTGATACTTTTAACGCCGGCTTTATTGATATCGATATTGCGGTAGTCTCTTCTATTTTGTACGTCGGCTATAAAATTAGTGTTTGACATAAATATCTACTTTCAGGGGAGGTAGGAAGCCATAGAATTTTCAGATTCCCAGACGGATACTTTTGTTAGTTTAACTGTAGTATCTCCCAGTTTTTTTTTGAGCAGGTTGAATATGTAAGCTGCTATGTTTTCTGAGGAAGGATTAATATCCCTAAAATAGGGTATTTCGTTGAGATATTGATGATCAAGCTGTTTTATTATATAATTTGTTTTTTGTTTTAATAGTGTGAAATCGATTGCCATACCTGCTTCATCCAGTGTTTCAGTAGAAACGGTTACTTCCACTTTCCAATTATGCCCATGAAGATTTTCACACTTACCTTTATAGTTTCTCAATAAGTGAGCAGCGGAGAATTGAGTCTGTATGGAAGCATGATACATTTAAGGTGCCCATAATTATTTAAAGAATAAGATTGCCACGCCCTTCGGGCTCGCAATGACTGATAAATCTGCATTATCGATTCTTAATAAAATGAAAATACCAACATTTCTATTCTGTGTCAATATGTAATGTTATGCAATTGATATTATTATAATAGTTAATTTCATATTCAACGTGAAGTAGGATAGAAAGGGGAGGGGGGAAGTACATTTTGGTTTGAATTGGTGGCATAAAATTTAACGGGGTTTACATTATCTGAATTTTGTATTAGTATAATAGAATTAATATGCTCGTAATACTCCATATTTTATGTCAAATTATTAGGAGGAGGTTGATTTATATGTCTGGTGAGTTGAAGAGCACATTGGATGTTGCTATGGGTAAAATGAAGAAAATGATGGGTGAAGAGGAAATAAAACTAAACGATGATCAAAAGATAAGAATAGCTGAAGCAAGAAAAGAGTATGAGGCAAAGGTTGCTGAAAAGAAAATATTACTTGCAGGCAGTGAAGAATTGCCAATCGAATTACAGAAACTGAACAGGGAGAAGGAGGGAAAGATAGAGTCAATATATAAGGAAGCAAAAGAGGGAAAATGAAAAAGTGATTTATGATTTTCTTATTTTTCCCATCGATCATCTGTTACTTTTACTTCAATAGTTTTGTGTTGTGCTTCTAGGTCAGCTACCTTCTTTTCATTTGGAATTAAATTGTTATAGCATGCGGAGCAAAGCCCTGTTCTGTTAACGCACAGTTTCCTTGTTTGACAGAGGAGGCAGGTTTTGCTCTTTAATGCAAGGGCAGCTTTTCGGGTATCTTTTAAGAGTGCTATGATCGAGCCTTTCTCCTCTTTTTTCTTTCTGGCTTTTTCTATTTGAACTACTTTATTTTGTTTCTTCTGATCACTATTTTTCACAGGCTGTCCTTTATGATAAAAACGAAGTTGCAAACATAATGCTAAGATTCTTCTTGTTACATCATTAAGTGTATCTACTCATATTTGAAAGCTGACCCCCCCTGAATCCCTTTTTGTCAAAGGGGGACTTTAAAGCGTAAGATTTTCAAAAAATGGAATGTAATATTTTATGTTACTATATTTTTACAAAAAAAGCAAAAAACTTATTTCTTGAAAATGATTCCAGGATAAAGCAGAGAGAAGATGGTGATGAATGAATTAAAGGTGAATGGCAGGCAGGAATTGCTAAGGAAGATCCCTTCAGTAGATAAGGTGTTGGAGTATGATGATATAAAAGCACTTTTACAGAGGTATTCAAGAGGAATTGTGCTCAAAGCTATTCAAAAGAAGCTGGAAAAGGTGCGCAAAAGTATATTTTCGGTCAAAGATCCAATTCCTGAAAACGTTCAGGCAGAAGTAAATTTTACCGGAGAAGAAATAGAGGAAGAGATTCAATATTTTAGCAATCCACATCTTGAAAAGGTGATAAATGCTACAGGTGTTGTTCTTCATACTAACCTTGGCAGATCTATTCTTCCAGAGGAGGCAATTGAAAATATAAAAAGATTTTCGGGTTCCTACTCTAATCTGGAATATGATTTAGAGAAAGGTCGGAGGGGATATCGTTATTCCCATGTCGATGAGTTACTCTGTGAGATTTCTGGAGCTGAGGCCGCTTTCATAGTTAATAATAATGCAGGGGCTGTATTGTTAGCTTTAAATACTCTCGCCAATGGCAAGGGGGCTATTGTTTCGCGAGGAGAGCTTATTGAAATTGGAGGTTCTTTTCGTATCCCGGATATAATGAAGAGAAGCGGGGCACTGATGGCAGAAGTAGGAACAACTAATAAAACCCATCTCGCGGATTATGAAGGAGCAATTAATGATAATACAGGGCTTTTATTAAAGGTTCATACCAGCAACTATCGAATTGTGGGTTTTACTTCTGAAGTAGATTTGCCTGCTTTGATTAAATTGGGGAAAAGACATAATCTGCCAGTCTTGAACGATCTTGGCAGCGGCAGTTTGATTGATTTTTCAGCCTATGGACTTGATTATGAACCAACAGTACAGGAGGTGGTGAAAACAGGGGTGGATGTAGTCACCTTCAGTGGAGACAAACTATTAGGCGGACCCCAGGCTGGAATCATTCTTGGCAAGAAAAGCGTTCTGGATAAATTGATAAAAAATCCCTTGAATCGTGCATTAAGAATTGATAAACTAACTTTGATAGCTTTGGAATCCACACTTCGCATGTATCTTGATCAGGAAACGGTAATAAGAAAAATTCCAACGCTTAGAATGATTACTCTTTCCCTGGAGGAGATTGAAAGAAGGGTAGTGGATTTCAAGAGGCGCTTGGAGAATAATTTGTCTGACCATCTTGATGTTCAGATTTTAAATGATAGTTCTCAGGTGGGTGGTGGCGCTCTTCCTTCTCAAGAATTGCCCACAAAAGTAATTGCAATAAGTTCGAGAATTATTTCAGCTCAAGATATGGAAAAAAAGCTCAGGAGAAATAAACCCTCTATCATTGCCAGAATAAATAAGGATCAATTGCGCATTGACCTGAGGACTGTAAATGATAATGAAGAGGAACATATAATATCTTCTCTTTGTTTACTGTGATTTGGGATGTAATAAATGATAAATTCAAGTGTACTGGTACTCAATCGCTCATATTTCCCTGTCAATTTGACTACAGTAAAACACGCTTTTTGTATGCTATATCGCGGTGTTGCTAAGGCTGTTGACAATCAATATAAAACATTTGACTACGAAAGCTGGTCGCAGATTGCAGTAGAGCAAAGGGAAGAGTCAATTGGCTTAGTGGATAAACTTATTAAAATACCCAGAGTAATTATGCTGGTAGCGTATGATCGAGTTCCAAAAACTCAGGTAAGGTTTACCAGAGCAAATATATTTGCACGAGATCGAAATATATGCCAGTATTGTGGAAAGCCTTTCACCAGGAATGAGTTAAGCATAGATCATGTTATCCCTCGTTCATACGGGGGTAAAAGTCTTTGGGATAATGTGGTTTGTTCTTGTTTTAATTGTAACAGGAAGAAAGGAGGAAAAACTCCAAAACAGGCAGGAATGAAGCTGCTGAATCCTCCCCACAGGCCTCGATGGACTCCTTTAAGCAGAATATCTTTTCAGGATACCAAACATAAGGAGTGGTTACCCTTCCTTAACATTATTGATATATCTTACTGGAATACGGAGCTTCAGGAATAATTAGTCCCTGAACGAAAACCTTTTTTCGTCTTTAATAAATTCGGTACACAAAATCCAAAAAGAGCAAATGACAAAAGATGCTGAATGCAAGTTCAATACATAACGATGTGTAATGTGAGATCTGCGATATGGGATAAAATAATTATATTCAATCTCACATCCCAGATCCCATATCTTGTATCTCTATTTTTCTTCGTGGTTGTAATTTCATTAAACTTATAGAATTTATAGACACATAATTGTGCGGAAGTATATATACACTGTTGGTCAGAATAACTCCAGGGAGCGATTAGACCTTTTCCTCTCCGAGCAGACACTACCTCTCACACGTTCTCAAATTAAAAAGTTAATTGATACTCAGCATGTAACTGTTAATCAAGTGTTGGCAAAAGCATCCTGCCTTATAAAAAAGGGAGATTTAATAGAAGTACATTTACAGGAACCAAAAAAATCCAGTGTCGAGCCTGAAAATATTGCATTGGAGATTATCTTTGAAGACGATCATATTGTAGTTGTAAATAAACCTGCTGGCATGGTTGTTCACCCTGCTGCAGGTAATTATTCTGGTACGCTGGTAAATGCTTTACTCTTTCACTGTTCTTTTCTTTCAGGGGTTGGCGGTATACTTCGGCCTGGGATTGTTCACAGGCTGGACAAAGGTACTTCTGGTGTTTTGTTAGTTGCAAAAAATGATATTGCTCATCAAAACTTATCTAATCAATTCAAAAGTCGTTCTGTTAAAAAGATCTATCTAGCTCTAGTTTACAGACAAATGGAGGAGGATGAAGGCAAGATTGAGACAGAAATTGGGAGGCACTGTTCGGACAGGAAGAAGATGTCAACACATGCCAGAAAGGGGAGATCGGCAGTAACAAGATGGAAGGTTTTAAAAAAATATAAAAATTATTCCCTGCTGGAGGTTCATATCCAAACAGGAAGAACTCATCAAATAAGGGTTCATCTTTCTTCATTGCATCACCCAATCATCGGAGATAATTTATATGGTGGCAAAAAGTGTCTGTCAAATTTAAAAGATGTGGTGATAAAGAGTAAGTTAAAATCTATGCAAAGACCCTTTCTTCATGCCCATTTGCTGGGATTTCAGCATCCCCAAAATGATCAATATCAGGAATTCACAGCTCCTTTGCCTGAAGAACTGAATGAGATTTTAACCGTCATAGAAAGCGATAAATGTTTGTAGTTGGTCTTACAGGTGGTATTGCCAGTGGCAAAAGCGTAGTGTCAGAGATATTAAGAAAGCTGGGGGCACAGGTGATTGATGCAGATGAATTAAGCAGGGAAGTTATGGTTCCTCACACGAAATGCTGGAAGGAAGTGGTAACATCATATGGCAGAGAAATATTGCGGGAAGACCTGACCATCGACAGGGAGAAACTGGCGAATTCTGTTTTTAATAATACTAAACAGCTTGATAAATTAAACAGGATAGTCCATCCTGAAATTATGAAGCGTATAGATGAGAGGTTGAGGGATATTGGACTGAAATATCCACAGGCCATTGTGATAGTTGATGCTGCTCTTTTAGTGGAGACAGGAGCGTACAAGTCTTACGACAAGTTGATTGTGGTTTATGTAAGTGAGGAAACGCAACTTGAAAGACTTATAAATCGTGACGGAATGAGTCGGGAAGAAGCAAAAAACCGTATTATTCTCCAGCTTCCTTTATCTGAGAAGGTGAAGGTAGCAGATTATATAATTGAAAATGAGGGTTCTTTAGTTAGAACCAGAGAGAATGCAGAAAAGGTTTTTAAAGAATTATCTTCCTTAACATCTACAAGAAGTTCTGTTAATGAGGAAGGTTTTGGTAATGGAAATAGCTAAAAAGGGGATAAAAGCACATAGATAATACTTGACAAGATTTGGAAATGTGATATATTACTTGAAAAATAGTGAGAAAAATCTCCCAAAGATGTTTCAAGAGGATTAACTACATTTCTAATACCAACCTCAGGTAAATTCCATAGAGCAAATAAATAATTATTCTCAGATAAATACATTGATGATAAACTTTCTCTCAGTTAGAAGGAGAGTTTAAAAATATGGTAAGTTGGAAAGTTTTAGTATTATTATTCTTCCTTCCCTGAAGAACTCTATACTTTAACCTTTTATCTTCTATGTTCTCCAGTATATAAAATAAAATTCACATAGTTTAATCAAACACATTAGTGAGTTCAGTCTTATTGTGCAATCAGAGGATTGTACCTGGTGGCTTATAATAATTTGTCATTGCGAGCGATAGCTAAGCAATCTCATGGGATTGCTTAGACTGTACCGAGCTTTACTAGGGGATTACTTTTGTTGTCTTCGACGACCTCGAAATGACAGAAGAAATATGATGTTATTTACGAAATGTATGTCTAGCATTCATTAACATATAGTAAACATCCACATTCACTCAACCTTTTTTAGGAGAAGATTTAATGAATTTGAAAGAATTGAAGGAAAAAAAGATTAGTCAATTAATTTCATTAGCTGACAGCTTAAAAGTTGAAGGTGCCAGTGGTATGAGGAAACAAGATTTGATTTTTGCACTCCTTAAAACGGAATTGGAAAAGAATGGTCAAATATATGGTGAAGGAGTTTTAGAAATACTTCCTGATGGATTTGGATTTTTAAGGGCTCCTGATTTTAACTATCTGCCGGGTCCTGATGATATTTATATTTCACCCTCCCAAATACGAAGATTTAGTCTTAGAACGGGGGATACAGTCTCAGGTCAGATACGCCCACCAAAGGAATCTGAGCGATACTTTGCACTTCTAAAGGTCGAATCTGTAAATTATGAAGATCCGGAAGTTGCCAGAGGAAAGATACTTTTTGATAACTTGACACCTCTTTACCCTGAAGAAAGGTTTAAACTGGAAACTATTTCCAAGAATTTGTCAACACGGGTTATGGACTTGTTAACCCCTATTGGGAAAGGGCAGAGAGGATTGATTGTTTCACCACCTAGGGCGGGGAAAACCATTATTCTGCAGGGTATCGCAAACAGCATAATAGCAAACCAAGAAGATGTTATTCTTATTGTACTACTGATTGATGAACGTCCTGAAGAAGTAACTGATATGCAAAGGTCCGTAAATGGTGAGGTGATAAGCTCGACTTTTGATGAACCGGCCCAAAGACACGTTCAGGTAGCTGAGATGGTTATTGAGAAGGCCAAGAGACTGGTAGAGCATAAAAAAGACGTAGTAATATTATTGGACAGTATTACAAGACTTGCTCGTGCATATAACACTGTTGTACCGGCCAGTGGCAAGGTATTATCAGGGGGTGTTGATTCGAATGCATTACATCGACCAAAGCGCTTTTTTGGAGCAGCAAGAAATATTGAAGATGGGGGGAGTCTTACCATTGTGGCAACTGCTCTCATTGATACGGGAAGCAGGATGGATGAGGTTATTTTTGAAGAGTTTAAAGGTACTGGTAATCTGGAACTATATCTGGATAGAAAGCTAAGTGATAGAAGAATCTTTCCAGCTATTGATATCAATCGTTCTGGGACAAGGAAGGAAGAGTTACTTCTGGATTCCGAGGATCTAAATCGGGTATGGGTATTGAGAAAAGTTTTACAGCCTTTAAATACCATTGACGCTATGGAATTTCTCTACGAAAAGATAAAAGACACGAAAAACAACGCAGAATTTCTTGCGTCAATGAGTAAATAGAGTTTAGTAGTACCTACCCACAGTGGTTACAGAATTATATTAGTGGCGTGCTCTTAAAGGAATTTCTATAAAATAATAACTAAGGGGGAGTTGGTAATGAAAAAAGATATACATCCTGCATATGATGATGCGGTTGTCAAATGCGCCTGTGGAAGTATAATTGAAACGAGGGCGACCAAGAAAGAGATTCATGTTGAAGTATGCTCAAAGTGTCATGGTTTTTACACAGGAAAACAAAGATTGGTTGATTCAGCCGGTAGGGTTGAGAGATTTCAGAGAAAATATAAAGATATAAAAAAGTAATAATTTCTATTATTCTCCGCAAACTCTATTTCCCTTACATTGAAATGACAAGGTTGGCTAGTTACAATAATTTTAAGATACAATCTCAGGATATTTTTTTCGGGTATACCAATGTTTCAAAAACTTGAGACAGTTGAAACAAAATGCATGCAGTTGGATAAGTTGTTGAGTGATTCTGAAGTTATCAATGACCAAGAGAGATTTCAGAGATATGCTAAGGAGCGTTCTGAGCTTTCTGAGCTACTTAATTACTATAAGATATATAAAAAGGTATGTAAAGAATTGGAGGAAAGCGAGCATTTAATTTCAGAAAGTGATGAAGAACTCAGACAATTAGCAAAAGCAGAAGTAAAACGACTGGAGAAGGAAAAGATATTACTGGAAGAGAAACTTAAACTTCTACTTCTACCCAGGGATTCCAGGGATGAAAAAAATATAATCCTGGAGATTAGGGCAGGAACGGGAGGAGAGGAAGCCGCTATTTTTGTAGCTGACCTTTTCAAAATGTATTGTAAATATGCTGAGAAAAAGAAGTGGAAAGTAGATATTTTGAGTCAGAACATAACTGGCCTGGGGGGGTTTAAAGAAATCATAGTTCTGATTGAAGGAAAGAGTGTTTATAGCCGACTAAAACATGAAAGTGGTGTACACAGAGTGCAACGAGTTCCTGAGACGGAATCTCAGGGAAGAATACATACATCTGCAGTGACAGTAGCAGTCCTTCCTGAAGCAGAAGATGTTGAAGTGGATATAGACCCTAACGATTTAAAGGTTGATGTGTTCAGATCTTCTGGACCTGGAGGACAGCATGTAAACAAAACTGATTCTGCAGTGAGAATAACTCATCTACCCAGCGGAATGGTTGTAAGTTGTCAGGATGAGAAATCACAACACAAAAACAAAGCAAAGGCCATAAAAATTCTAATGGCAAGACTTTTTGATAAAGCTGTCAGGGATCAGCAGTCAGAAATCTCTCAGGAGAGAAAGGGACAGGTGGGAAGTGGTGATAGGAGTGAAAGAATCAGGACATATAACTTCCCTCAGGGAAGAGTGACTGATCATCGCATTAAACTAACTATCCATAACCTGGAAAATGTTTTAGTAGGAGAACTGGATGAGTTTTTAGACCAGCTCATCACACACTTTCAAACCGAATCTTTAAGAGATGCAGCTACCATTTCCCAATAATGGGTGAGCCTGACTATTCAGTCATAAAACAAAATATCTGCTAACTATGTTATGAATGGAAATCTCTCAGTTATTTCAATCCTGCAATATCTATCCTCGATTCTGATAGGTGATACATAATACCTGCCAGCCAGGGAAACCGATCCTCATTTTATTTGAAACATTGCAACTGTAATCTATAACTATTTTTAATTCTGGAGAACTCCTTATGGAGGAGATTCGAAGGACGATACAGAAATCACTTCGATGGGGCATCGGTCATCTCAAGGATAGTGGTGTAAATAATCCAAGGTTAGATGCTGATGTCCTTCTTGCACATTGTCTGGAGATAGAACACGCCAAGTTATATGTCTATGAGGATAAGATTCTTGATGGAAGAGAATGGAAGAAGTATAGAAAATGCATAGAAAGGAGATCGAAAAGTGAACCCGTAGCTTATATCACCGAATGTAAAGAGTTCCATTCTTTAAATTTTAGAATAACTAAAGAGGTGCTTATTCCACGTCCTGAAACAGAAATCCTTGTTGAAGAAGTATTGAAGGAATATAGTTCATTAAAAGAAAATAATGATTCATTAAGGATTTTGGAGTTAGGGACAGGAAGTGGCATTATCGCTGTGAGTTTAGCAAAGGAAGTAAAGAATTTTAATATTATAGCAACAGATATTTCTCCTGGAATTATAAAGGTAGCTAGTGATAATGCACGACTGCATAAGGTCGATGATAAAATTAACTTTTTTGTTGGAAGATTCCTTGAGGCTATAAAGGAAAAAAGGAATCAATTTGACTTTATCGTTTCAAATCCCCCTTATCTTTCTGAGTCAGATTGGAAAAATGCACAACCTGAAATAAAAGAGTATGAACCTCAAGATTCTCTATTAGGGGGTGATGATGGGCTCGAATTTTACCGAAAAATTCTGCCTGATGTAATAACCTTATTAAGGAATGACGGTTATTTAATGCTGGAAGTTGGTGTTGGACAAGCAGACAAAGTTTCTGATATGATTAGAAAAACAGACAAGTACAGTAAACTGGAACAGATTAAAGACCTTTCAGGAATATCCAGACTGGTTAAGGTGCAGAAATAACCGACTGGATACTGGATATTGCTTAAATATTTTTATTCCCCTTCGTGTTTCTTCGCCTGCCCCGTTAGAAGAGATATTGGGAGCATATACACAATACCCTTTAACTAAATTGTTTCAAACATACATAGAATTATGGTCAACAGTATAATGGGGTAGACTTCGTTGTTGTTGATTTAAAGTATTTTTTGATTTTGATTATCTCTTCTGTTAGGATTATACTAATTACATACATCCCCCTTTAGAAGAGGGGGGCAGGGGGTTGGAGTAAAACATTCAATATTGCAATAAATGGAAATAATTTTAAATGAAAAAGCTAGTTATACATGGTAGTAAAAAGTTAAAGGGGGAGGTAAGGATCAGTGGTGCTAAGAATTCTGCTCTTCCTTTGATGGCAGCAACTCTTTTGACGGAAGGATGCAATACCTTGTCCAATATCCCTCAGCTAAGAGATATTAAGACAATTGTGAAATTATTAAAACGATTTGGAGTTGAAATAAAAGGAAGAGAGGTATTGCAGATAGATGCTTCTAACCTGACTTCTTATGAGGCCCCCTACGATTTGGTGAAGACCATGAGGGCATCCATTCTGGCACTGGGGCCTTTGCTGGCACGATTTGGTAGAGCCAGAGTATCTCTGCCAGGAGGGTGTGCTATTGGTCCGCGTCCGGTTGATTTGCATTTAAAATCTTTAGTAAGTATGGGAGCTCATGTTACACTTGAGAAAGGTTATATTATAGCTGAATGCAAAAAACTCAGAGGCACAAAGATATATTTTGATATCTCTACGGTGACAGGTACTGAAAACATCATGATGGCAGCTACTCTGGCAAAGGGAACGACAATTTTAGAAAATGCTGCAAAAGAACCTGAAATAGAGGAGTTGGCTTCTGTATTAAATAAAATGGGAGCAAGAGTAGATGGTGCTGGAACGGATGTGATAACAATAGATGGCGTTGAGAGCCTTCACTCAGTTGAGCATAAAATTATGCCTGATCGAATAGAGGCAGGGACATATATAATTGCTGCCGGTATTACAGGAGGAGATGTTACCATACTGGATTGCAATAATAATCATCTAAATGCCCTGATAGATAAATTGGTGGAAATTGGTTTAGATATTAAATTAAAAAACGGAGATGTTCAAGTTACAGGCAATTCATATTTTAGAAGCACTGATGTCAAGACACTGCCTTACCCGGGTTTTCCTACTGATATGCAGGCTCAGATCATGACATTGCTCTGTCTGGCTGAAGGTTCAAGCATAATTTCTGAAACAATCTTTAATGATCGCTTTATGCATGTTGGAGAATTGAAGAGGATGGGAGCAGACATACGCCTTGAAGGTAACAGCGCTGTTGTAAATGGTGTTGAGAAGTTATGCGGTGCACCGGTTATGGCTACTGATTTAAGAGCAAGTGCTTCACTGGTTCTGGCAGGATTAGTTGCCCATGGAGAAACTGAGGTGAGCAGAGTCTATCACCTGGACAGGGGTTATGAACGAGTGGAAGAAAAGTTATCACAGCTTGGAGCTGACATTCAAAGGGTTGGAGAATAAAATGCAGAATATGCTAGAAGTTAAGCTTTTACGCACTGCTGATGCAAATTTTGAAGACAGTTTTAAAAAGATCTTACTTCGAATAAAGAAAGTTAATCCTGATGCTGAATCGATTGTAAAAGCTATCTTACAGGAGATAAAAGAAAATGGTGACAAGGCCTTATTTAGCTATACTGAAAAATATGATCGGATAAAACTGGATTCATCAACACTTATGGTTTCTCCGGAAGAAATAGAATCGGCGTATAAAAGCCTGGACCCGGAGGAGATAGATGCTCTTAGCCTGGCAGCGAGCAGGATTGAGCAGTTTCATAAAAAGCAGATAAAACAATTGTCAACTGGAGAGATAGAAGGAGAGATCGTAGCAGATATTGTCCGTCCTTTGAAGAGAGTTGGATTATATATCCCTGGAGGCAAAGCTGCTTACCCTTCATCGGTATTGATGACTGCTGTTCCAGCGCGTGTTGCAGGTGTTAAGGATATTATTATGGTTTCTCCCATGGTATCATCCCATGTCCTTGCTGCGGCAAAAATAGCAGGTTTGAGCTGTATTTACCGGATTGGAGGAGCACAGGCAGTTGCTGCTCTCGCATACGGGACAGAAAGCATTCCCAGGGTGGATAAAATTGTAGGTCCAGGAAATATTTATGTAGAAACAGCTAAGCGTTTGGTTTTTGGTGATGTAGGATTGGATATGGTTGCGGGTCCCAGCGAGGTATTGATTATAGCAGATGAAAGTGGTGTCCCTTCCTTTGCGGCTGCTGATCTTCTTGCCCAGGCAGAACATGACGAAGATGCATGCCCCATGTTAATTGCTACAAGTGAGGATTTTCTTAAAGAGGTGAAGAAAGAGATATTTTTTCAGATTGAGAAACTGGATAGAAAAATAATTGCCAGGAGATCGATTGAGAAACAGGGGATCATGATTCTGGCTGATAATATAAGTGAAGCTGTTGCGCTTTCCAACAGGATTGCCCCCGAGCATCTGGAGTTGATGGTAGATAAGCCAAATGAGCTGCTCAAGAAGGTAACCTCTGCTGGAGCGATATTTCTTGGCAATTATTCACCGGTTGCAGTGGGTGATTATATAGCAGGACCTAGCCACGTATTACCCACAGGTGGAACTGCCCGATTTTTCTCTCCATTGGGAGTGGAAGATTTTGTTAAGAGGATGAGTGTCATTTCGTTTCGAAAAGATACATTATTAAAACTCGGGAACGAGGTAAGACAATTAGCCCATATAGAGGGATTGGATGCTCATGCAAAAGCAGTGGAAAAGAGGATGAACACATAGAATGCAAGAGGTATATTTACCTGCTGAAATTCTGGCATAAGCGACTGAGTTATCCGGGGGTGTAATAAATGCAGATT
>CAZOKO010000065.1:0-16098 GCA_964580455.1 uncultured Thermodesulfobacteriota bacterium
ACTAGATACTAGATGCTTGATGCTGGATAGAAGATGTTAAGTCGTTTTTTTCCCAGAATTCAGTATCTCTTTACAAAGTTTTTGGCTTATAATAGACGGCTAGTATTAAATTAAATCAATACTTACTACCGCTGTAGCTCTCCTGTTCCCAATCAAGCATGGCCTTTTTTTGTTCAGGGGTTAGTCCCTCAGTCCATCTGTGGTATTTCTCCCAATCCTCACCGTCCGGCCCACGCAGGGTTTGCTCAATAAATCCCGCTACTTGTTTACCTTTACCCGCCTTCTCTCCCAGCTCTTTTGCCAGAGGGAGGAAATGCGTGTAGAAGTTCCGGCTCAGTTCATAAAAACCGTGCCACTGAACATAATCCGGTCCCATCATGCTGGCACCATGACGTGCTCTGCGCCCCTCGTGGTGCCAAATCTCAAAGAAGATGTAATCCATTTCCTCGTTCATGGGCACATCATCTATAATGTCCTCTTCCTTAAGATAACTGTAGATTGCCACAACAGGTTTTCCATATTTGTTATTATAAAGTTTCACTGCCTGATCAAATTGAACATAAAAGCCATCAACCCAATTGTTTGAATGACAGGTAAGACATACCTGTTTCATGTCTGCACGGCGACCATCAGGATCTTTGAGAATAACAGTTCCATCCTTTGCAATTATACCCTTAGGCTGATTTGAGATTTTAGGACGAAGTGTCCAGGAGATGCGGGCACCTGTTTCGTGGGTGATATCAAGACCAGGGTAATTACCATGTGGTGCTACCGGACCCATGTGACAAGTCGAACAGGTAGGAGCCTGTGCGTAATCCTTCCCCAGTACCCACTTACCACCCGGCAGATCCAAATTCATCAACCGCTCATTTTTACGATAGGCAATGCCGTGCTTCGACTCATTGAAAATCTCAAATTGAGGATGATCAGGACCCATGTGGCACTTACCACAATTCTCAGGTCTTCGAGCCAGTTCAGCAGAAAACTCGTGGCGAGAATGGCAGGCACTGCAGGAACCCCAGGAGCCATCCGGGTTAACCCGTCCCATGCCTGTGTTAGGCCATGTGTCAGAGCTGTACAGTGGGGGATTATTACTTTCAGAACTTTTAGAAACTCTAACCACGCTTCCGTGGCACTGCTGGCAGCCGTTGTTGGCAGCAGCCGGTCCCTCAACAAACCGTCCCAGGAAATTATCAATAGATCCAATAAACTGTGCTGCTGATGAATGGCGGGAGTTATAAAATTGTTCTGCTTCTTTCTCATGGCAGAGTGCGCAGGTGCGGGGAGATACATCAGTAACAATCTCAGCACCTTCATGGTCCCACAGATCAGGTCTCTCCACCAGCTTATCTTCCTTCATCACTAACTCGACTGACTTTAGACCGCTACCCCTGTCCCAGCTGGTTTTGACAACATACCTCGGATTCAAGATTTCCTCACCACTTCCGGCTGGAAGAACTCCATGGCAATCGATGCAACCCACTCCCTGAACTGCATGGATACTAGCTTCCCAGTGTTTGACAATCCCTGGATCGTTGCCTGGGCCACCCTGTTCATCTTCATAACCATGGCACCTGACACAACCCGCTGAGTCTGGTTTAACTATGATTTTGTGTTCTGTTAAAGCATGTTCCCTCTCAGAATAGATCACGTACCCGAGAACAATAATTATGGCCACAGAAAGAACCGCAATGATAGCTTGTTTAACATTTAGACTCATATTACCCTCCCCTTTTTTCCAGCATTAGGATTAACAACACGTTGTATGATAGTTACTGGATACTGGATTCATAATTTACTTTATCCAGCATCAAGCAACCAGTATCCAGAATCGTCTTTTAGTTTTACAGTACCTGCTACACAACAGAATCGTTTGTTAAAAACAGAACTTCCTAAGCATGTAAATTATGCTTCAGCAAATGCCCAAAGAAGATAAATGATTACAACTGCGATACCCAAAACTAAGCTCACTTCAATTCGACCCTTGAAAAGCTTGTCGATTTTCTGGAACAGATAGTGATCCAAAATTGGCCAGAAGAAAAGGGCAACTGCCGATATCGCCATCAAAGTAATCCCGACAATACCAGGAACTATCTTTAGCAAATAATAGTATGGTAAAAAGTACCACTCCGGCTTTATGTGCTCTGGAGTAAACAAGGGGTCGCTGGGAGTACCCATGGTAGCAGGCAAAGCCAACGCCAGCAGGCAGATTACCAAAACCAGATAGAGAAATACAGCAAATTCACTTGCAAGGTGATCAGGGTAAAAGTGGTATACCCCTTCACGGTCCGTTACAGCCTTTTCTTCTTCACGGTCCTTTTTATTGCCGGGGAGATACATTCCCATGAGCCTCACAAAAAACAGGTGGACGACAACAAGCAGAATCAGCAGTGCGGGAAGTATCTGAACGTGGAGAGCATAAATCCGGCTCAGTGTAGCGGTATTGATCTCAGGTCCGGCCAGGAAGAAATTTCTAAGAAGGTTTCCAATAAATGGTATTGTTGCAATTAGGTTGGAGGTAATGATCATACCCCAGTAACTGCGCTGATCAAAGATTAGCGCATAACCAGTAAAGCCAAAGCCAAAGGTTGCAGTTAAAAGCAAAACCCCACCCATCCAGGCTCCCCAACGATAATCCCTGAAGGATCCGGTAACAAAAGCTCTGAGCATATGAAGAAACACGAAGACAACCATAAAACTTGCACTCCACCCATGTACTGAACGGATGAATTGCCCATAGCGTGCATGTTCAGTTATGAAAGCAACCGAATCGTATGCAGTTCCAGGATCTGCTCTGTAATACATAGCCAAGAGGAGACCAGTTATGGCAAGAAAGGCAAACAACAGTCCAACAATACCGCCCCAGCACCACCACCAACGCTTGGCTGAGTGCGGAAGCGGCTCATCTGCCTTCTCATAAAGGCCCTTTATGTCTATGGGGAACGCCTTGATCAATGCGTGCCGGTCTTGCTTGTCCATTTTGCCTCCTGGGTAAACCCCGTTAGAAATAAAGTGCTTTGTCGAGGTTGAATAAATAAAGTAATTTTATAGATGGTTTGTAACTTTGAGACGGGGCTTCAAATCACACACAAAAATATTTTATTCATTCCATTTATAAATATAGCTATGCTCCTTATAACCTGGCAAATTGAACAAATACTTTACCCTCACGCACCTCGGTGGGATATTGGTAAAGCGGGTGTTCCGGAGGGCCGGATATGGGATTCCCTTCACTATCAAAGACACCTTGATGACAGGGGCACTCAAATATTTTCTTTTTTGGCCTATAATACACCGTGCAGCCCAGATGAGGACAGATTGTTCCAAGAGCTAAAAGCTCACTGCCGTTTTTCCGCATGAGAAGAACATTTCTTCCCATCGTATCCTTAATCTCGAGAGGCTCCTCACCTTTAATTTCCGACTCCAGGCAGACAAACAACGCAGGAGGTTTGCGCCTCGCCACCGGATAGAGAAATCCGACTCCAACCACAGCAGCAAAGCCTCCCATCAGTGAAAGTGCAATAGTCCATAATTGACTGAAGAAGCCACGTCGCTCCCTATCTTCCACCTTACTTTCCATAACTGCTACTCCTAAACTTATTTACATTAATTAAATTGGTTAAAAAGACTTATCTCCTCCCAATATACCCCCCAACAAACCACCACCTAATCCACCAATGCCTTTTTGTTCACCTCTTTGCTGAAAGCGGGAGGCTGCAAAAATACGATCAGCCAATCTTGAGAAAGGAAGGCTCTGTAGATAAACGAGTCCCGGACCAGTAAGGCGTGCCAGGAACAACCCTTCTCCACCGAAAAGTGCATTCTTAAAGCCACCGACAAACTGGATATCGTAATTAACAGATGGAGAGAAAGCAACCAAACATCCCGTATCAACCCGCAGGGACTCACCACTTTTTAACTCCCTTTTGATAATAGTTCCGCCTGCATGAATGAAAGCACGGCCATCACCTTCAAGGCGTTGCAGTATAAAGCCTTCACCACCAAATAGTCCAGCTCCAATCTTTTTGGTGAAGGCTACTTCAATCTCAATCCCTTGTGCTGCACAGAGAAAGGCATCCTTCTGACATAAAAAGCTTCTCCCCAGTTTGTCTAGCTCAAGGGGGATAATCTTACCAGGATAGGGCGCACCAAAAGCTACATGTCCCTTTCCCCCACCATTATACAAAAATGTAGTAATAAAAAAGCTCTCACCGGTTATCATCCGTTTAAATCCCTTGAACAAGCCTCCGCCTGTTGAAGTCTGCATCTCAATTCCATCAACCATATACATCATAGCCCCTGCCTCTGCTCTTACCCCCTCCCCTGGGTCAAGCTCAATTTCAACAATCTGCATATCGTCGCCATAAATTTTATAATCAATAACATCAGCCATAATTGTTTCTCCTTTTATATTCTACTTAATATTCTTAACTATTTTTGGAATTCCAGCCTCACAGGGTACTGCCGTCTGACAAAGACCACAGGTAGGCATCACATTATCATACTCATCGCTCTTCTGCATAATTTCTGCACAATGAACCATGCAAAGCTCTTTATTATGACCTTTTTCAGAAATAGCACCCCCTGGACATCTTTCTATACACTTTCTACATGTATTAGAGCTATAGAAAAGACAGTATTCTTGATGTTTACTATACGTCCTTTGGGTTGGGTTCAATTTCAAATTGGCAACTATACTTCCACAGCGCATGGCAATACCACTTCTTGTAATCAGTCCACCGCTTAGACCAAACGTACCCAGTCCTGCAACATAAGCAACATGTCTTTCTGACCAGTTAGAGGTAAAACCCACCTCTTCAGACTGTAAAACCTCAAATAGAGGAGATAATGTAGGTACAATGGCAATGAAACCCAGATTTTCAATAAAAGAAGCTATATGTTCACGAAGTTTTATATTTAACTCTTCACCGTAGGTCTTAGCAAGTGCCCAGACTTTAGACGAACAATGCCTCTCTCTGCGGTTTCTTTCTCTTATAGACTTGCTGAAAGGAAGAATCCATGAAATAACACTCGATCCAGCCCAGGAACCTTTGTGTTCAGAAAAAGATCGCTCCAATATGTTAAGAGGTGTCAGATAAAAGTCTCCTATGATATCCTTAAATTCTAAAAATAGCGGGTCGCACACATCGGCAAATCCAACCAAAGGGGTTTCAAAATAGGGGGTACTATCCATCTTTGAGTTACGATTGTCCGGGCTTTTAGATACGAAGTCCCTAATTTCTTGAATTATGATTTCTTCTGGATTTTCCTTAAATGATCGCATATCTCATGTAGCTCCATTAATTCTGCTTTTTTGCCAGTCGATAGTTTTAAATTCCATATGTGATTTTAATATCTTTCACTTTCAGACCTCGGTACCTTAATAATATTTTTATGTGTAACATAATTAAATATTCAAATCAATGGAATTGAACGATTATGGGACTACAAACCCTGAGTTTTTCACTACCAATTTATTCCTTTTTATGGTACATCTCTTAAATGATTTACATTTTGGATAGTCTATTTGCATTTTGATTTTATGAGAAAGGAAATTATATATGGCTAGCAAATGCAATTTCTGTACTATTAGAAAAACTACTATCTTTGCTGATCTGAAGGAAGATGAACTGGATAGAATTGAAAAATTCATCATAGAAAAAACTCTTCCCAAAAAACACATTATCTTCTGGGAAGAGGATGCAGTAAATAACATCTATCTGATTAAAAGAGGTAACATCAAACTCTATAAAACCCAAGCAGACGGTCGTAGTCAAATCTTAAGAATTGATGGAACAGGTGGCTTTCTGGGGTTTGACTCCCTTTTCAGCGATAAGTATCTAGCTACAGCCGAAACTATTACGGAAAGCGTGGTTTGTCAGATTAAGGCTGACGACTTCCGAAAACTCCTGGAAAATGAACCAGAAATTAATCTCAGTCTACTAAAAGCGGTCTCGAGAGAATTGAAAAAAAATGAGAACCTTCTCTTCACCCTTGGCACAAGAACAGCTAAGGGAAGGCTCTCCTTTTTCCTTCTCAACCTCTATAATTCTCAGTGTGATTGTGATGATAATCCTAAAAAGATTAATCTCCTCATCTCCCGCCAAGAGATCTCCGAACACCTGGGAATGAAGCAGGAAACTGTAATCAGAAACTTATCAAAACTTAAGGACGAAAAGGTAATCAATATTAAGGGAAAAGAAATTATTATTCGCAATCCAGAAACTCTCGAAGAAATCTCCCAGGGCAATAGCTAAACAATCTGAACTTAAATTAGTCTAAACTAATTTCTCTCATCAAAAAGCGAGTTCTTGCCAAGTATCAATTATATGCGAATTGCAAGGCTTGGGATAATATCGAGATTGGGGAGGAGAAACTAACCATGAAATTTGTAAAACTCTTGTTACTTTCAATTCTAGCAGTACAACTGAGCGGTTGTGTCCTTACCAAGGTCGTAACCGTACCTATGCGTGTCAGCGGTGCTGTAATTTCAATAGTACCCGTTGCTGGCAATACAGCAGATGGTGCTATTGATAAAGCTGCTGACACCATCGACGAAATTCCTATATAGTACCTGAACGAAAACAAACTGAATTATGGAACAAAAGAGATTTACAATATGATATTAGATGTCATACAGTAATCATGAAGTATAAAACAAAGAAAATGGAAAGGCTCAATTTACCTATTATTTCTGTTCATTCCTCTCTGATCCAAACATGTTAAGCTTTAACAAAATCCCAAAATACCTATTGCATACAGTTGCTTGTCCAAGCTCCCTGGCCGAGCTCGGGCAAGGCGGTCAAACCCGGGCAGTCAGGCTATATCTTGTGATCATCTTTTTGTTGACACTCCGGAAGGATTTTCATATACTATCGTCATCAAAAAGGGACTTCTTGTCCAATTCAATCCTAAAATATCAATTGTAGAATCCTTATAAGGGTATATCTTTATGAGTATCTTGTCGGTCATCGGTAATACTCCACTAACTGAACTAGTCGGATTAAATGGAAATCCCAAGGTAAAGATTTTAGGTAAACTTGAGGGTAATAATCCGGGTGGATCTGTCAAGGATCGTCCTGCTTACTACATGATAAAAAAGGCAGAAGAATCTGGTGAGTTGACAAAAGATAAAATTATTCTTGAACCTACCTCGGGGAATACAGGTATTGCCCTGGCAATGATTGGAGCTGCCAAGGGATATCGAGTCAAACTGGTTATGCCGGGATGTGCCAGTATAGAGAGGCAGCATATACTGAAGGCCTTTGGTGCAGAAGTTGTACTCTCACCTGCAAAGGAAGCAACCGATGGCGCGATCAGGATGGCACACAAGCTCCTTCAAGAATCTCCAGATATGTACTATATGCCTAACCAGTTCGACAATGAAAACAACATCCTATCCCACTACGAAACAACGGGCCCCGAGATTTTTACCCAGACCAACGGTGAAATTGATGTTTTCGTGGCAGGATTAGGGACAACAGGGACCATCATAGGAACAGGGCGGTATTTGAAAAAGAAAAAGCCCTCCATTAAGATCGTCGCCGTTGAACCCACTGAAGGACATACCATCCAGGGCCTCAAGAATATGAATGAGGCAATTGTCCCCACGATTTATCATCCTGAAGAGTTAGATGAAAAAATCGTTATAGAGGATGAAGAGGCATTTGAAGTTGCCAGGAAACTTTCGACGAGTGAGGGACTCTTTGTGGGGATGTCAAGTGGAGCAGCAGTGGCTGGTGCCCTTCGGGTTGCAAAAGTCATGGATTCAGGCACTATTGTGGTAATTATTCCTGATAGAGGAGATCGTTATTTGAGCACTACACTTTTCCTCCCCATCTGCGGGAAATGTCCACCTTAAATTACATTTAACTTTTCCCTTTTTTTATACCTGCCTTTTTCTCTCAATTTATAGACTTCCTTAAACTTTAATTAAAACTATGTCGTAAAACCCAAATCTCTGATTTCCTGCAGATCTACTTCCGGATTCCGCCCGCTTGTGGTTAAATAGTTTCCCACCATTGTTCCATTAGCACCAGCTGAGTACATTAAAGGCTGCAGTGTCCTGAGACTGGTTTCCCTACCCCCACATACCCTGATATCTTTTTGGGGAAGGATAAACCGGAAAAGAGCAATAATCTTTAAGATCTCAAGCGGAGGCAAGGATGGATATTTTTCTGCAGGTGTTCCAGTAACAGGATTGAGAAAATTAAGGGGAATAGAATCAACATCAAGATCTCTTAAAGCAAAAGCCATCTCAATTCTTTGTTCTGGTGTTTCTCCCAGACCCAAAATACCGCCTGAGCATGTTTCAAACCCTGCTTTTTTGGCTGCAATTATTGTTTGAATTCGCTCATTAAAAGAGTGGGTTGAACAGATCTTGGGGAAATGGCTCTCTGCCGTCTCCAGGTTGTGGTGGTACCTTTTGAGGCCAACATCACGAAAGCAATGAATTTGTTCATTACTAAGCACCCCAAGAGAGGCACATGGTATAAGGTCAGAGCTGTGAGCAATCTCTTCGATATATGCGCATAGTGTTTCTAACTCCTTAGTGCTCGTAATACCTTTCCCACTGGTCACAACACCAATACGTTTCGCCCCATCCTCCTGTGCTTCCTTGGCTCTTCTTACCACTTCTCCTGCATCCAATAGTGAATGAGTCTTAATGTTCGTCTTATAATGTGCTGATTGTGCACAAAATATACAATCCTCTGTACAACGCCCTGATTTTACATTCACAACAGCGCAGAGATCAATTCGCGTCCCCTTAAAATGACTCCTCAACATATTTGCATGTGCCATCAACATTACTATCTCTTCTTGTGTACGAAGAGCATTAATACGTTGAGCTTCACTTTGTGTAATGTCAGCACCATTTAAAGTCTTATTAGATAATTCATTTAAAAAACTATAGTTATCAGTAATAGTGCTCAGCTCCATAAGAGTCCCATAACAAGTATACTGTTTAAAATTTTACAACTTTGCTTGCGTTAGTAAGTGCTCCCATAATCTCCAATGCATTTGAGATGGTTCCGACCCGAACCTTATCCCTTATCTTGAAGAAATCAAGACAGGTGCCACAAATCAATATCTCAAATCCTGATTGTTTTAGTTCCAAAAGGGTATCAAGTACATAAGAACGAGCGGTTGCCAATCTAACTCCATTGCTAATAAGTACAATTTTACTTTTTCTCTTCGGTAGAGAAGTGATGGCATTTAAAAATCCATTAATCAGGATTTTCCCCAATTCCCGGTTTCTTCCGATAAAATCAGACTCAAATAAATAAACGAGAGTTTCTCCCACAACTTTTTTATCAGTTATCAATTCTGTAGAGAATTTTGCTGGTGGTACTCTTGTTATTTGCAATTCAAATCCATCACCTTTGCCTTCCACAGTAACCGTACATCCTTCATGTTCCGCCATTCTTTTAACATTATCTCTTGCTACTTCGTTATCAACAGATACGATTACTTTACCACTTTCCATCTCGGCCAGAGCTTTCATTGATAAAACCACTGGTTGTGGACACGCCAAACCCCTTGCATTTACCTCAACTGTTTTCATAATTACCTCTTACATAATATACATTTGTGTTTTACATCTCACATTTTTCAACCTCAAACCACTTCTTCATCTTCATATCTCTCAATTATTCCACCACCCACCACACTATCTTTATCATAAAATACTACAGCCTGTCCCGGTGTTATTGCCAACTGCGGTTCTTTAAACTTAACATAAACCGCACCATTCTCGGATGGAGATATAATACCCTCAAATTCTTTCTGTGCATACCGTATCTTTAATGTTACCTTAGTTTGCTCGATAATATTATCTATTGCTACAAAGTTTACATCTTTTGCAATAAGACCTCTATGAGCAAGGTCCTCTTTAAAACCAACTACAACAGTATTTTCCTTTTCATTAATCTCTATGACATAGAGGGGTTTCTTTGCAGGAATTCCCAGACCTTTCCTTTGACCTATAGTGAAAAGCCATATACCCTTGTGCGTTCCTAAAACATTTCCCTCTTTATCCATGATAGGTCCCTGTTCGTCTGGTTCATTGATAAGCTCTTTATAGTCTCCCGAGAAGAAATCCTGGCTATCATGTTTATCATATGTGCTCAATCCCAGATCCATTGCTAATATTCTCACACTTTCTTTTGTATACTCACCCAAAGGGAGAAGGACATTACTGAGCTGTTTCTGCGAAAGGAAGGCAAGCCAATAGGACTGATCTTTTTTAAAATCTTTTCCCTTCTTTAAAAGATAGCGCTTGTGTACATTACAATACTCTACCTTTGCATAGTGGCCGGTAGCAAAATAATTGAAGTTGATACCAGACCTCTGAGCTTTTTCAAGCAGCTCTCTAAATTTAATCCTTTGATTGCACCTGATACATGGATTGGGAGTTCTCCCTTTAATATATTCTTCCCTGAAATAATCGAGAATAGCACATTTGTATTCCCGGGACAGATCAATTACATGAAAGGGTATCCCAAGCTTTTCAGCTATCTGTTGAGCGTCGCTAATATCCTCTGCCTCATCAGGACCGTAACATGCATGATGCCCTCTCACAGTTAATGGAGTACCATCCCATAGTTTCATGCAGATCGCAACAACTTCATACCCATTCTCTTTGAGGAGCGCAGCAGCAACCGATGAATCAACGCCGCCACTTAAGCCCACTGCTACTTTCATATCTAATAACCTCTTGACGGTTTCGCAAAAAGTTCAATTTGCCCCTTATTTGTCATTCCTGCGAAAGCAGGAATCCAGTAATTTTAGGTGGCTATGGACTCCCGCCAGAGTTTATCCCGTATTTGATACGGGGTGGTAGTGACTTGATCTTTGACTTTTCACTAGAGCATAATCTCTTAATACTTCCATAAAATGCTTTTTATAAGGAGTGATAGCCCTTCATGTCACATGGAGCATCTTTTCAACTGCACTTTTAGCCTTGTCCCTAAACTCATCAGATACCGTTACCTGAAAGGTCATTTCCTCGAGAGACCAGAGAATCTTTTCAAGGCTGATCAACTTCATATTGGGACAGATAGCCTGTTCACTTACTGGAATGAACCTCTTTGAGGGATTCTCCTTCCTCAACCTGTAGATAATCCCAATCTCAGTACCGATAATAAAATCTTCGTCTTCACTATCTCGTACGTACTTCATCATGCCACCAGTACCTAAAACCTGATCAGCCAGAGCTACTACCTCTGACCGACACTCCGGATGAACGACAACCTTTGCCTCAGGGTATTCCCCCTTCCTTTTCAAAATGTCACTTGCTAAAATCCGCTGGTGAGTGGGACAATAACCAGGCCAAAGCTGTATTTGCCTATCACTTTGAGCAGAGACATACGAACCCAGGTACCTATCCGGCACAAAGAGAATAGGTTTATCTTCAGGCAGAGTTTTTACTACCTTGAGTGCGTTACTGGAGGTGCAACAAATATCGCACTCAGCCTTTACCGCCGCTGTGGAGTTGATATAGCACACCACGCTGGCTTCTGGACAATCTTTCTTTTTTTCTCGCAGATCTTCTGCTGTTATCATTTCAGCCATGGGACAACCAGCATGTTCATCTGGAAGCAGAACGATTTTGTCCGGGCAAAGAAGAGAAGCAGTTTCTGCCATGAAGTGAACCCCGCAGAAGACGATGACCTTGGCATCCGTTTGCGAGGCTTTTTGGCTCAGGTCGAGTGAGTCACCAACAAAGTCAGCTACGTCTTGCACTTCTCCTAACTGATAGTTGTGGGCGAGAATAACAGCTTTTCTTTGCTTCTTCAATTTCAGTATGTTTTCCTTAATTTCCCCAGCCTCTTTCATAGACATTATTGATTATCCTTCATAAAACAATTAGCAACTATACCTGACGTCAGAGATGATCGCTATTATTGAGTTATCTTAAATATCCTTCAATTTATTTAATACCGCTTGATGCTTTGAACAAAATTCATAAGGAGAATGGAGTTGAGCATGAAGTAGTTCACTTTGTCTATGGGCATTAAATAATCTACAGTTTTTATCTTCACAAAAAGGATATCCCACCAGGTGGTAAAACAAGGCTTGAGCAACGTAACCTTTCAACACATCAGTCATGCGGGGATCGCCATAATCTATAAAAGACCCTTTATATTCTTCCTTGAGTCGATTTGGATCTTGCCCCAGTTGCCTTTTTAAGTAAAAATCTCTTGGTTTGGCTGGAGCTTCAACCACCCCGGTGGTAGAAATTATTGAGGGAAACCCATAGATACTAACCCTGGCATGACAGCGGTGGTTGTTGCGGTCCCAGGTTGCAAATAGTTGATTGGTAACTATAATATGGAGATGTTTTAAGTTATTTTCTTCTTCAGGGATTAAACCCAAATGGACCTGCTGCAGATTAAAACCCTCATAAACAATTCCAAAAGTTCTATCAATAGACTTTGCAAGATTTCTCTTCTCATAGTCAATCTCACCCTGTAGGGGCTCTGACAAAATATCTTTTTTGGTAACATCTCGAATCTTTAATTTAGCTATCTGAATAGCCGTGGTATTTAGCAGGTTATCTTTCTCTTCATCACTATAGGGTGAAAGATAGAAACTAAAAAATTCAGGCCGTACATCAATTTCTGCCTTTAGGACTGCCCTCAGATAATCGGCAATCTTGTCACCATTTAGCTGAGCTGTTTTTACCCCCTGGTAGATATGGATATAGGAAGGAATGGCAACAAAGGGATAATGAGGCATGGTACTATTTTCGATTAAGCTTTTCTAACACAATCTCGGCACCTTTTTTCCCAGAAAGAAGCATAGCTCCAAAGGTAGGACCCATTCTAGGAAGAGCGAATGTGGTTGAAACTGCCATCCCTATAACAATAAGTCCGGGATGAGCCTCGCCTGTATGTTCCACCACTAAATCTTCAGATTGCTCTACCCACATAGCTCCGTAACCAGAGGTCTTAATGAAACCCCTTTCCTCCAGTTTTTTCACCACGCAGGCATCATGGCCGGTTGAATCGATGACAATTTTTGTCTCCAAAGCTACCGGGTCAACACAGGTAATTTCTCTCGGCAGTGCCCCTACGGGAGTCCAATTTACCACCACTCCAGCCAACCTGTTCTCCTCTCGTAACACCAAGTCCTCAAAGATGGTCATATTAGCAATCTTTATCCCCGCATCGCAGGCAGCCGCAATCAACTTAGAGCAGGCATGAGGTCCATCTGCAACATAAAGACCTTCCATAAACTCTTTATAGGGTATCTGAAGCTCGGAAAGGATTTCCTGGGCAGGTGCTCTCACCGTTACTTTATTCATCAGGTATCCCCCGATCCAGAATCCACCGCCCAGATAATTGTTTCTTTCAATAATCAAAACTTTGAGTCCTTTTCCAGCAAGTTCCCTTCCTGCCATTAAACCACTGGGGCCACCCCCAACGATGATTACATCACTCTCCACATACTCTGAAAACTGCTGGGTGAATTCAGAAACAATAGCTCTGGTTACATCCTTTTCGCTTACTTTACTGAAGGTTATTTTCTTTTCCATCTTTTTTTCATCTTTCCTTTCACCATGGGTTAATGTTTCGTCAAGGTTTCTACCTGAATAGGATCCCCTTCCCTTACCGCTCCTCCTCGAATTACTTTAGTAAAAATTCCCTCTTTCGGCATGATACACTTGCCTACTTGTTTAAAAATAGCACAACCTTTATGGCACTCTTTACCGATCTGGGTTACTTCTAATGTAACCTCTTCCCCCACTAAAAGCCTGGTCCCCAAAGGCAAAGCAACCAGATCTAACCCTTCCGTTGTAAGATTTTCTGCAAAATCACCTGGAACAAGATCGAGCCCCATAGCTCGCATTTTGTTGATACTTTCCACAGCTAAAAGGCTCACCTGTCGATGAGTATGAGAATCGCTGTGAGCATCATCCATCAGACCAAAGCACTCTTTAAAGAGACCACACCCAATATTCTCTTTCCTTGTTCCCTTCTTTTCACTCCTGCACACAGCAACAACTTTAGCCATTCTTCTTAATTCATTATTTTGAGATATTCCTCTCTGCATACTCTGCGATCTCCGTGGTAAATTGTTATTTTTTCCTAGAATTGAATCTCTATCGCTTTATAAGGACATACCGGTATACATAGTTCGCAGGCAATACATTTATCTTTGATAAAAGAAACCAGCATCTTTTCCCGGTCTAAGTTTAAAGCACCTGTGGGACAAATAGGAATACAAGCAGTACAATGAATACACTGATTCTCATGCCATTTTATGTCTTGTGCTAAAGATTGAACCTCTACACCAAGTCCAGAGAGATAAGCCATCCCTGTATCCAAAGCGCTTTTTTTTCCAGTCATTTCAATTACCAGTCTCCCCTGCTCTTTGGGAGTAATATTAGCTCTTAAGATATTAATCATTAAGTCGTGTTCTTTCACTAGATGGTAAGTAATGGGTTGATCTATCATATTGTGTGGGAAAGTGAGCACAACTCTTTTCTTCTTCATCCCTCATCTCCTCATTTAGTTCGTTTCAACTGCTAAATCTTAGGATTTTTAGATCTTGTCTTCGTAATCGCAATTCCTCAATCCCTTAATTCCCAAATCTCCTAATTACACAAATCACTTACGTCTCGATTTCTTTAATGGCCTCTCCTTTAATAGTTTGAAAGTAACACCCGAGTCAGCTGAAGGCATAGAGGCAACTTGTTCAGTAAGGAAGAAATCCCCCCTCTTGATCCAATCTTTAAGAATGGTTGCAATTTCTCTTGCCTTTGCATAACTCGAAAGACTACCGGTTCTAATTTTCTTGCCATTGACCTTGATGCTTCCACTCTTTAGCTGTTTGTAGTTTACCTCTCCTAAGCTCCCTGATTTGATCTGAGGATAAGACTGGCTATAATCGACCACCTGAGCCTTTATCTCCTCATCTTTTATGGCTGTATATTTGAGGATCTCATCATTCAAAATGGGTATGGGGATACCGATTCCTACAGTAAGCGATCCTCCATATCCAGTAAAACTTGCTCCCTTAAGCCAGTTAGAACTCATCTTTTTGAGGTCTCCCATCACGGCTAAAGTTCCTGCAGGTGACGTGGGAACACCATTGCTACCCCTTTTTACAGTAGGGTTATGCTGTGTCCCACTCCAAACTACATAGCCTACCCCACCACCTAAAAATATTCTCGTTCCTATCCCGACGGTTTTATAATAAGGGTCATTAAGAAGAGGCGAGAGCTGACCTGCACTGCAATAGGTGGCATTGCCTAATCTTGGTTGAAGCACCCCCATATAAGTGTATATCACTCTGTCAGAAAGATTTACCGCAACGTTATAGTTCTGATAACAATTGCGGGGATTGAAGAGCACTGCTTCATTTAGATCTTTTATATTAATCCACGTTTCAAGTTTATCACGGGGATAGCAGTCTGTCCCATAGGTATTGGCTACCAATTTAATATCTTTTCCACTAACCAGTTCTTCAATGACATGTCCGCCTCCATAGTTGAACTCTCCAGGAAAGACACTATTTTTAGGGTCTCTATCTGGAAGAGCTGTAGCTCCAATATAAAGATCTACTGCTGCCATGCCCGCATATGCAGGAACATCATTGAGATAAGTAGTGCCACCCCCAAGCTTTATCCGAGGCTTTGAATGACCAACATTAAAATAGGCACCAGAGGAACACATGGGTCCAAAGGTTCCTGTGGTTACTACATCAACTTCCTGGGCTACTTTCTTAATACCCTTTTTCTCTGCCAGTTCAATCACTTCCTCGGCGGTTACAACCACAGCCTTGCCTTGTTTTATGAGCTTATTTATTTCTTTTATTGTCTTCGCCATCTGCCCTCTCCATAATCTTCGAGGTAAATTATTAATTGGATCAATAAACAACTTCCAAGTTAAATATATTATTCTCAGCACACTCTGCCTGCCCCGTTAAATGCTTACCGTGTGAAATGCTTGCTTTGTGCAAAGAGTAAATTTTTCCACTGGGGCAATGCTTATTTCATCATGGCGAAGCTATTTATCTGGGGCGATCTGTGGTGAATAGTCATAACGTCCCCGCAAAGCGGGGAGCTTGGCGGTTGTGAGCCACCCCAAG
>CAZOKO010000066.1:0-15883 GCA_964580455.1 uncultured Thermodesulfobacteriota bacterium
TTTTTTTTGCCATAATCCAGTATCTAGCATCCAGCATCACTTTGCATAAATGTAGCCTTAAAAAACTTGACTCAAATGTTTAAGTTTTTGGTCTATAAGATAGACGACTAGTTGTTCAGGAGACAAGCAATGAGCACAAAAAAACAGAAAGTAATCCAAAAAAAACTGCCGCGTGAAGTTTATAATGCGTTAAAAAACGTGGTTGGTGAGCAATGGATATATGAACAACGTTCAGTGATAGAAACGTATAGTAAACTCTCGATCGAGGGTGGAAGCTTTGTTAAAAAACATGAGAAAGATCCACACGTCCTTCCAGCATGCGTCGTGCTTCCTTCATCAACGGAAGAAACCCAGGCCATAGTAAAGATTTGCAACCGCTACAACATCCCTTTTATACCATTTACCAATGGACAGGTTTTTTGCAATCCTACAAATCAATCACCTACACTCATTATCCACTTTTCAAGGATGAACAAAATTATTCATATTGATGTTTATAACATGAGTGCCACCCTGGAGCCCTATGTTGACTATGGCCAGCTTCAGGCAGAAGCCATGAAACGAGGACTATGGAATGGGGGAACCCCGCTTGCAACAACACTCTGTAAACTTTCTTCCCAGTTTGCCTTTGCCGGCCTCTGGCAGACAGATTTAAAGTACGGGCTGTTTAACCGCAACATCGTCAGTGTCAAAATGGTTCTGCCTGATGGGGAGATTCTCACCACCGGCTCCCGATGTATCCCCAGGGCAGGTGATTTCTGGGAATACGGTCCAGGGCCTGACCTCATGGGACTTCAAAGGTCAGGGCTCGGAACCAACGGAATTGTGACAGAGATTACCGTGAAACTTCATTCGTGGGTTGGTGACGAGACCCTTCCTGAAATCCCTTCCGGAAGACCGAGCCTGGTCGATGTGCATGACCCGAAATATGACAGTCCTCCAAAGCCACTTAAAAACCATAAGCTTTGCTGGATTGAGTTTGAGGATTTTGAAACGCAAATTAAGGCAATGCGCGAAATTGCCCATTCAGGAATAGCAATAGGGCTTAATGCCACAGGAGTTTATTCTGCCTTTTACTGTTCCCAGACACAGGCAATGACAATTGAACGCTGTGAAAATAAATTTTTTCCGGATTGGAACTGCTATGTCATTCTTGTGAACACGACATCAGAAAAACAGATTCCATACGAAGAAGAAGTCTTGAAACAGATTATTGAAGACACAGGAGGAACCTTTCTTTCAGAATCACACAAGCCTGAGGTGTTTGAGGCATTGAAGCCATGGAATTATGACTGCATACGTCACTCCACCGGCTACCGGATGAACAGAAAGTTTTATGCCAATGCATGGCTGCCTGTAGGTCCCATAGATAATGCCTTTGTAACCTCGAGAGAATGGAAAAAGGCACTTGACACCTTTGGTGAACTTGATATTACAGATAGAGGCGGTGCAGATGATACCCCTTTTGTGTATGCGCTTCAGAGAGGGCACTTCTGCCTTTTTGAAACCGATAACTATCCAGACCCAACACTTCCAGATGAAATAAAGAAGGCTCAGGGTTATGGAATCTACGGTGCTGCTGTAGTTGTTAAAAATAACCTGGGTCCTATGCTTATGGCATTTGTAAATGCAGAGCCTTTTACCACAATGTTTCCAGAGGTCGGACCCAATTCTCATCTCTTTATGAGGAAAATCAGGAAAGTATTTGATCCGAACAATGTAGCTTCTCCAGGCCGCCAGGTATTTACAGAGGATGAATGGCACCAGTTCCCGGAGGAAACAAAAAATGTAGTAAACAAGATGAGGGAAATGCAAGGGATGATGCCGGCTAAATAAAAAAGAAATATGCCTGGAGATAAAAAGAAAATTAGTAAATTAACTTAAAAAATAGGGTCAGTTTATTAAGAAAATATATGAATTGCTTTATAGACAGGCGGATATCATTGGGATAGCGTATATAAAAAAATAGTACTGTGATCAAAAAAGGCTTTTGAAAAAAACTAGTTTGTGATAGTTTAAACGACATTTAATCAACCACCCATTTTAAGGACAGGATTAATGATTAAAACCTTTCACTACTTCATAAAAGCTAAAACGATTCTGAAGCAGGGTGAGGTTTTTTTATTTTGATATCAAATAAAACTTTCTGAGGTTATTAAAATGGAGAAAGTCTCTATGAACTTTGATAGAAAATTTGCTATATGGATACTCAAATACCGCATCCCTTTAATAATAGCCATATTAGTAGTTTCCTCTATGTTTGCTATGCGCTTTGCCGGTCTTAAGATCATCACTAAATTAGAGGACTTTGCCCCTCAGGGACATCCCTACGTTAAAGTGCAGAGGTTGATGGAAAAATGGTTCCAGGGGGGGAACATGGTCCAGATCATGCTGGAGGTAAAAGAGGGAACTATCCTTGAGCCGGAGGTTTTGGAGAAACTGATTAGGATCAACCGGGATGTTCTCTTTTTAGACGGGGTTATTACCGCCCGTGTCCACTCTATTGCAGACAGGAAAGTGAAAATGACTCTGGGCTATCCCGGTGGCTGGATTGCCCGCAGGCTTATGTCTATGGTTCCCAAAAACGAGGAGGAAAAGGAAACACTAAAAACTGCCATCTTGGGAGACGACCTCCTCTATGGAAAGCTGGTTTCCAAAGACTTAAAGGCTGCTCTCATCCGGGCGGAGTTCAAGGAGGATGTGGAGTATCATGAACTTTTCAGTGAATTACGAAAGATAAAAGCAGAAGAAGAAGATGAGAACGTCGCCATCCATATCTCGGGTAGGCCGGTTATGCTAGGCTGGATCGATTATTACCAGGTGCAGCTCCTCCCGGTTTTCCTCCTTGCCTTTTTCATCATGGCCGTCCTCCTCTATTCAGCCTTCCGGTCCATACGGGGGGTAGTGCTTCCCCTTTTCTCGGCCTTCGTTAGTGTTGTATGGGGGATGGGCATCCTGGGATACCTTGGCTTTCAGCTCGACCCCATGGCCTCCATTGTCCCTTTCATCATTTTAGGTATTGGTGTCAGCCACTCCGTACAGGTGGTCCAGAGATACTTTGAAGAATGCCGCAAAGGTAAAAACTCCAGGGAAGCTGCTGAAGAGGTTGCCACTGTCCTTTTCAAGCCACTATTCACTTCAATTACCACCGACGGGTTTGCCTTTCTCACCATGATTGCGGTTGATATAAAATTGCTGAAGGTGCTGGCCCTTTGTGGCAGTCTTTCTATCCTCAGCATATTGTTCAATGTCCACATTCTCCTTCCCGCCCTCCTCTCTTTCATGCCGACTCCCAGTAAAGAAAAGGCAGAAAGGGCAGGGAGAGCAATTTGGTTGACCAATTTGCTCAGAAGGATAGCGGTCATATCTACCAGCAAAAGAGGTGCCTGGTACCTGGTGGGCGGATTTCTTATTCTGGTATCCCTGGGAGTCTGGGGAACACTCAAGATGGAAATCGGTGGAAGGGCGCCCGGGGCAGGTGCCTTCTATGATGATTCCCCTTATGCGAAGCAGACCAGAGCCATAGGCAGAAAATTTGCTGGGGCCGTCTCATACAACCTGGTTCTCGAGGGGGAAGAGCCTAATGACATACAACATCCTTCAGTCATGCAGGATATGGAAAACCTGCAGGAATTTCTCAATAGGAATCCCCGGGTAGGGGACAGCCTCTCCCTGGCAGACTACGTAAAACGGATGAATGTGGTGGTGCACGGCGGGGATGAAAGACTCTACTATCTCCCTAAAATAGGAAACCCGGAGCTTGGGTTTTATGAGAATACTGACCGGGTGAAGATGGCTGTGGGAGAAGACCTCTTCATTTACAGCATGGGAACCTGTGGCGAGTTTGATTTCATTGTTGACTACGAGTATCGGGAAACCAATATACAGGTCTATCTGAAGGACATGGAGGCTGGTACCATTCGGAAAGTAATCGAGGATACCAAGAATTTTGTTGCCAATAATTGGAAGAGTAAGAATATCAAGGTTCATATCGCCGGTGGGTTAGCCGGGGTGGTAGGTGCCATTAACGAGGAGCTTCGGTCCGGAATGATTGAGAATATGATTCAGATCTCTCTCATCGTCTTTGTGTTTTGTGTAGTACTTCTCCGGTCGGTTGTGGGGGCGCTTATTGTTCTGGTCTCTCTCTTTACCCGGGTTATCATCGTGTACGGAGTGATGGGTTTTGTACCCATTCCCTTAACCCTCTATACCATGCCGGTTGCCTCTTTAGGGATAGGTATAGGAGTGGATTACGTTATTTACGTCCTGGTGCGCATTCAGGAGGAATATGCTAACCGTGAAGATAAGGACATTCAGCAGGCGACCATCAATGCCCTAACTACCACGGGCAAGGCTGTATTTTATACCACGGGGGCGGTCGTTCTGGGGGTGCTGGTGTTTGTTTTCTCACCCTTAAAGTTCCAGTTCGAGCTTGGTTCCATGATAGGACTGATCATCTTTTTAAATGGCCTGGGAGCCATTGCGCTCATCTCGCCCATCGTCTTTTTAATAAAGCCAAAGTTCATTTTCAAACCAAAAAAATGAAAACCATGATTTATGAGGATTGAGAGGTAATGTTACCATTCTATTCAAAACAAAGGTTTCTGAGAGGTGTTGTGGCATATGCAGGGTTTATTATAGTATGTATGGTATGGGCAGGTTGTGGAAGAGAACAGGGTGGTTCTGAGTTTATTGTCAGTGATGAACATACCCTGGGGATTTTTACCTCCAGCTTATTCGGCCTCGATTTCATCGATAAAAGAAAAGGGTGGGCGGTCGGCAAGCTGGGTGGCATTATCCATACCGAAGATGGGGGGCAAAACTGGTGGGCTCAAGAGAGCGATATCGATTTTCACCTTTATGATGTTAAATTTGTCGATGCTAAAAACGGTTGGGCGGTGGGGAATATGGGAAGCATCATTCACACCAGTGATGGAGGTCAGAACTGGAAAAGCCAAGAGAGCGGAACAAAAGAAATTATAATGGGAGTTGACTTTATTGATAGCAGCAGAGGATGGGGAGTGGGTTTTTTTGCAACCATACTCAAAACCGAAAATGGAGGAAAAGAGTGGGTATTACAGAAAAAGATAAAAGATATCCTCGAGCCTAAGAAAGGACTTTTTCTACCTACCTTATTGGATATCACCTTTGTTGGTGAAAAGAGAGGATGGGCGGTAGGCTTTCCCGGTATTATCCTTCACACCCGTGACGGGGGCGAAAATTGGGAGCTTCAGGAAAGTGGCACATCTGTTGTGTTGAACAGCGTTTGTTTCACTGATGCTCTTAATGGCTGGATTGCAGGCAATGGAGGGACCATTCTCCGCACGGAAGACGGAGGGCAAAACTGGGTTGTTCAGGACAGTGGGTTAGAGAGTGACCTGCTCAGGGTGGTGTTTGCCGATCTTCGAAATGGGTGGATAGTTTCCTATGGAAGTATCCTGCACTCTGGTGATGGCGGTCAAAGCTGGATGGCCCAGAAGAGCGAGGTAGATCATTGGTTTTATAATACTACTTTTCCTGATAAGCATAATGGTTGGGCAGTAGGGGACTTTGGTGTCATCTATCATACCTCTGATGCTGGTAAAAAGTGGAGTGTACAGACTGCCAAAATTTCTTCAGGACAAGATTGATAGGAACCCAGGCACAAGGTGATTGATAATTTCTTAAAAGGGTTAAAGAATCCTTGACAAGATTATCTTTTTCACTTACCATCTTAACCAGGCAATTTTAGGCAATTACCAGGGGAAAATTCAATGGTTTATCTATTGAGAAATTCTGTACTTGTAAACCCAAATGAAGTGTGTATTCTGCCTAAAAATGTAAAGTATAAAGTGCGCTCTTTTGTAAGCTAAAAGAGTGCTTTTTTGTCTAAACAGGGGGAGAAAAATAAATTTAAATAAGGAGGGATTAATTATGAAAGATGTTGTGATAAAGTATTTCGTAATTGTAAGTGTGGTGTTTGCCTTTTGTCTGGTTAGCAGTGCTTCCAATGCTCAAAATCCCTTGCCTACGGAACCTCTCTTTGAGGTCAAGGGGGAGAAAAAGTACGGTCGGTATGAGAGGTTTATGGATCCGGCAAATGAGAAGAGATGCTTTGACTACATGAAAGGGTGGGAATTAGTTACCGATTTTGATGGTAAGCCGCTTCCAGCCAATGATCCCTACATTAAACAAGTAGTGGAAGAGAGGAAGAAATATGGGGTCAGTGCCAGAGACCTGCAGAATGAAAATCAGTGGTACATGAAGTTTATGGAGACCACCGACTGGTATACCCCCTTTAACTTAACCATGATTCGGGGGGACGGACAGATCCGATACAGATATGGCACGAGGGAACAGGTATCGAACCCTGAACCGGGCTGCAGTATGAAAGGTACCTTCTATTTTTATGAACCCCACGAAGTGAGGAATATGGCAGCCATCATGTATACCTACTATGATCCTGCAAGGCAGAGTGATTACTGGATTTATCTCCCTTCACTCCGGAGATTCCGCCGTATCAGCGCTGCCGACAGGGATGATTCCTTCTTTGGGTCAGACTGTACCTGGGCAGATGCATCAGACCTTAAAGTTGACGAGGAAAAACACCGCATACTGCGTGAAGAGCCCTACCCTACCAAATTTGACCATGAGGCGTACAAAACCTGGCCTTTCGCACCTGTCTGGGAGTATAAATACGTGCAGTCTGATATGAAGGCTGGCACCTGGTTTGATGGCGTTAAGCATGTAGATCGAAGGAAACTACCATCTAAGGTGTTTGATGAACTGGTAAAGATGTATCCTAAGATAAAGAAAACCCCGGGAGATTTAATGAACGGAATAGATCCTTACTATGAAAGCCAGGGCTGTCCTACTTACGTGATAGAGTCCATTCCTCAATGGAATACCTATTATGCAAAAAAGATTACCTGGATAAAAAAAGATCCCAGGTTTTCCCTCCTGCAGGAATACTACGATCCCAAAGGCAGGTTTATAAAATATTTCTTCAGGGGTATGATTACCTATGGCAAAAACCCGCATCCTCCCTATGATCAAGGGTGGGCAATAGCCCATTGGTGGCTTAAGGATCTGTTGACTTCACATCAAACATGTCACGTTCCCATACAGTGTTTGGGAAATCTGGGATGGCAAAAAGAGCTGTTCCGTTTCACCCAGCCTTATGTTGCCAGTAGAGGGAAATAAGGAAATCTTATCTAAAACATTCTAGTCTAGTCTAATTAAATTATTTTGAAAAGGAGGGGGCTTATGAGAAGAAAAATATCTATTCCACTACTCATTGTTTTTCTTGTAGGAGTTGCGATTCCTTTGCATGCAATTGAGACGGGAATCGACAATCTGGAAGTGTGGGGCTATGTCCAAAATGAGATAGCCTGGCACACTACTTCGAATAATGGCCTGCAAAATTTATATGAAGACAGGTATGTGAGCCCTCTCCTGGGTTTTCACCCTGCTTCTTTTGCCATCAACGGGTTGCTTAAACAAAACACAAATAAAAATGAAGGCTCATTGATGAAATTTGAGAATACCTTTAACTTAAAGGTGCTCTACAGATTGATTCCTGGTAAATTGGAGATCTTTGGACGAGTGTATATGCTGTTTGACTCGGTTTATGATATGGAGGATGATATCGGGTGGAGGAGATCCGGTTTGCCAGGACGTGGTGCAGGTAGAAAGTCAGGTGATCCCAGACACAGGTATCGCGATGATTTTAACAATCAACCCTTCAAACGAATCTTAAGAGAGCTCTATATCGATTACCATGCAAGAGATCTGGAGCTTCGTATTGGCAAGCAGATGATTGTGTGGGGAGAGATTGATGGTTTCAGACTGCTTGATCTGGTAAACCCCTTTGATTTGCGCGAGTTTATCCTCGATGATTATGAAGACAGCCGAATCCCCCAGTGGAGCATTGACGCCAAGTGGAGGTTTTGGCCTGGCAAACCCAATAAAAGTTTAGAGTTTGTGTTTATCCCTGATTTTGAAGATAACTATTTCATGGAGGAAGGCTCCCAGTGGGAAGTGGATGAACTGAAAGTCTTCCACGGAGGAGTCAATGCCTTCAACTGGTTTGATGGCGCACTGGGCCCCCTTTACAGTTTCAAGTTAAAGCATAGAAAACCGGGGCAGAGCTTTAAAAACTCTAACTATGGAATCAGATACAAGGATATATTACAGACTAAATTAGGGGCCACAGCTTATACCTTAAGCTATTATTACGCTATAGATTATAACTTTACCCCCTTTGTTAAGGGGTGGTCACCGGTATTTGGTTTTGGTTCCACCAACGGTAAATCACCCTTTGGATTACCCGGCTTCATAAACGCCCCTACCTTTGTTGAACTGGAGCACACCCGCCTCCATATCTTTGGATTTACCTTTAACCAAACCGTAGGTTACTGGCAGTTAAGAGGTGAATTTGCCTATACACTCAATAAATTTACTGGAGTGAACCCTCTTGAATCCGGTCCCTCCGGGCAGGATATGGCTAAGAAGAAGGATACTTTTGATTACTGCCTGGGGTTTGACAGGAGCATATTTACCGACTGGTTTATCAGCGGTCAGATTATCCAGAATATAGTGCTTGATGCCGATTCCCATATGGTAAAAGGGCTATCGCTAAGGGACAGGAGGGCAATTGATACCCACTTTACCCTGGTGGTCCAGAAGCTCTTCCATAATGACCAGATGACCATTCAGAGTCTAATTGCCTATGGAACAGAAGGGGAGTGGTGGATTAGCCCCATGTTCAAATGGGAGTTTACTCAAAATGCTACTTTCAGTTTGGGCGCTCAAGTATTTGAAGGAAATCACTATGACACCCTGGGACAGTTCGACAGGAATGACCTTATTTATACCAGGGTAAGGTATAGTTTTTAATGATCCAAAGTAGTTAAAAATAAGTTAAGTATTTTACTCTGCCTGCTCTCTTTCCCATAAAGAGGAATAGAAAGCAGGCAGATTTTTTAAATCCCCCCTTTTCAAAAGGGGGGTAGGGGGGATTTTTCAGCGTACTCAGTGAACTCTATAGCAAATAGTTACAATCCATCTCAAAAAGGGGAGATATATGCAGGACAAAAAACACAAAACAATCTATGATGCACTGGTCAATATCCTTGGAATAGACAATGTTTCTGATGATCCCAGTATTATGCATGCCTATTCTCGAGACTGGATGCCCGATTCTACCATTAACCCTAATCCTCCTGCCTTCGTTGCCCTTCCCGGCACTACCAGAGAGGTACAGGCTATCATTAAACTGGCCAACCGGCTTAGATTCCCATTTATCCCAGTAGGCAGTAACCTCTGGTCATTAAATACAGTTGCTGTTGAGCCTTATACGGTCATTCTCGATCCTAAAAGGATGAACAGGATTATTGAGATTGATGAAAAAAATATGTATGCTTTGATTGAAACCTATGTTTCCCATGCCCAGCTCCATGCGGAAGCCAACAGAAGAGGTCTCTATATCGGAGCTCCAGAGGCAGGTGCCCAAGCCTCATCTCTGGCTAACCACGTCTTCCAGGCTGCCTGGGGTGTTTCCCACCGGCTCGGCATGGGATACCGAAACATACTTGGAATGGAGTGGGTTCTCCCCAGCGGGGAGATCTTTACTACCGGTTCCCTTTCACAACCTGAATCTGGTACGTTCTGGGGAGAAGGACCTGGACCGGATTTGAGAGGATTAATACGGGGAAGCTATGGAGTGATGGGTGGTTTTGGAATGGTTACTAAAATGGCCGTTAAGCTTCACCCTTATCCAGGTCCAAGGGTTTTCCCCTGCGAAGGGATACTGCCTCATCAAAAGTCTTTAATGCCTGAAGACAGATTTAAGTGGTATCTTTTTACTTATCCTACGCCTAAAAAAGCAGTGGATGCCATGTATAAGATTTGCCATGCGGAGATAGCAGGCAATTGCTCAAAATGGCCAACCTCCTATCTCAACTGGTACTGGGCCAGGTCAGGTGAAGAATACTGGAAAACCTGGAAATCAAAATATTGGCAGAAAAACTGTAAAAATATGGTTGCCGTATGTTTGTGGGGATTCACCTCAAATAAACAGGTAGAATACGAAAAGAGGGTGATTGAAGATATCATTAAAGAAACCAAGGGTAAGAAAGTTCCTCAGAAGGTATATGACCGCATTGTCTCTAACATCGCCAACTGTTGGATTCGCACTACCTATGGGCCCAGGGTGATCAGCAGATCTGGCACTTTCATGGTCTTCTCCATACAGGTAGATACTATGGACAGCAATTTAGGCGCCATTAAGAGATCAGCGGAGTTTCTTGACAAGTATAGTCCGCCAATACTTGATTCTGACCACACTGATTGGATTGCTTCCTATGAAATGGGGCATCTGGGCTATGAAGAAGATATGTACCCGGTGGAAAAGACTAAAGAGGGTTTGGCTATTGTATTGGATGGAACAATGGCGGAAATACAGGAGGATTTAAAAAAGCATTATGAATACAATATTGCACCTGCCCTGGGATCAGTATATCATCAACAGGCAGGCTCTGTTTTTGGTTATGAAAAGCTTCTCAAAGGTATCAAACAATCGCTTGATCCTCATAACATCTCCTGTCCGCCTCAGCCTATACCAGGAGATTAATAAAAAGATAGTACCAACTTGGCTAACATTCTAGCTTTAAAAAGCTTGTATATCAATAAGTCATAGAGTCTCAGAGACGTTACGTGATGAAACAAGAGGAGATTTTAACATATGAAAATGCGATCTACAGGGTTGGGAGAAACGGTATTAGAGGGTGAACTGGATAAGATCACCAGGAAAGACGATTACCTGATTCTCCATATCAATACTATTGAACCTGTCCAATGGCATGTCAGGGCGGCAATCGATTTTAACGATCTTCTCACTTTGATTAAGTTGATCTTAAAAGGACCTGTCTTAAAATTTCTTTTCTTTGGCATAAAAAAATGGAGAAATCCTCGACAGACTGATGATTTTTAAAATTTTTAACCGCAAAGATCGCAGAGTGCGCAGAGAATAGAATAATCGTTTATCAACCTCTGCGATTTCAGCGTGCTCAGCGGTAAATAGTTGCAAATGTAATAGATGCAACTAAAAAGGAGGAACTAGAAAAATGGCTGATAAATCTTTTGATGCAATCATTATCGGTGGGGGAAATAAGGGATTGATTACGGCTATGTACCTGGCTAAGTATGGGGGTATGGATGTAGCCATTTTCGAAAGTCGCCATGAGCTGGGGGGAGGATGGTCATGCGAGGAAAGCGCCGCACCCGGGTTCATTACCAATACCCATGCAGTTAACATCGACAAGTATTGGAAAGTTGTTCTTGAACGGGATTTTCCTGATTTTGTGGAGAAAGGGGGAAAGTGGATTCCCTATATCATTTCTATGGGAACGATATTCAAAGAGGATAACTCATGCATTGCTTTTCACCATGAGGATTACGATTCCCAACAAGAAAAAACCGCTGCTTCAATAGCTCGTTTTTCGCAAAAGGATGCTGACACCTGGTTGAATCTCTGGAAGAAGTGGAAAGAGAAAATTGAACCTGACTTCTGTAAATGGATTTACAACCCCCCCCCTCCACACTATGAACCTGATGTCATGGAACAAGCCCTGATGGATCCCTCTCTTGAGATCGATCCCGTATGGGCGGTCAAATCAGCTATCGAGGTATTAAGAGACCTTTTTGAATCCGACGAAGTTGTTGCCGCTATCCTCCGTCCTTCACACGCTGCAATGCCTTACTCACCAAGGATGCCGGCAACTGGTATCGCACAGTTTATACTTCTCCCTCTGCTTGTTAATTTCGGTTGCGTAGAGGGAGGGACCCATAGCTATGCCCACGCCTGTCACAAGATTTTCCTTGAAAATGGAGGAAAGAGTTTTACCAAGCACGAGGTCGAAAGGGTGCTGATAGAAAATGGGAAGGCAAAGGGTGTGCGTCTTACTGACGGAACTGAGGTTGAAGCTAAAAAGCTGGTAGTCAGCACGCTGTCGCCCGAACAACTCTGCTTTCAATTGATAGGGGAGGACTATTTTCAATCCAGAACCATCCGAAGAATAAAACATCTCTCCAGGCGTATCATTGCCATTACATGGTATCATTGGGCGGTACACGAAATGCCCCGTTATAAGGCGGAGGACTTTGATCCTGACATCTATAAGACCGGGTTGCTGTCACTCGGCTCGAAGGATCCGGAGACACTCGTTAGGGAAAATGCCTGGAGAACGCTGGGCAAAATGCCTCCTGATCCCGCATTGCTCGTATGGTGCCTCAGTTCATTGGATCCCACACAGGCACCTGAAGGAAAGCATATAGTAGGTTCTGAACAGTTTGTCCTTGCTGCTGACCAGATGTCAGAGCGGGAGTGGCTTGAATTTAAGAAGAAAAACGCCGAGTATGTCATCAAGTGCTGGCAGGAGTATGCCCCCAATATGAGTTGGGAAAATGTTATTGGCTATGACCCATTAACACCTTACGACTGTCTCCGTCTGAAAAATATGTCTCCTACGGGAAATTGGGCTACGATCGATGTCATCCCCGGTCAGACCGGAAAGCATCGACCCGTCCCTGAACTGGCTCAACACAGGACGCCGGTTAAGGATCTCTATGCTACTGGATCTGGTTGGGGTTTTAGCGGGGGTGGAATGGACGCCCAAGCATACAATTGCTACAAAACTATCGCTTCTGATCATAATCTGGGAAAACCCTGGGAGAAGGGAGGGTATCCCTTTTAGGAACAATGGCACATGGAGATTCCTCGCTATGTCTGTGTAACAATCGCAAGCCCGTCATTGCGAGGAGGCCAAAGGCCGACGAAGCAATCTCACTTAATCCCAACTAATTAAAGATTGCTTCGCTGTTGCTCGCAATGACAAATTACTACATTACTAGTTATAGAACACTACACTTATGTTTTTCAAGTACTCTTACCCCTTTTACTACTGTTTCAATTATCCCCCTTTAGAAAAGGGGGGGTGAGGGGGGATCTGCCAGGGAAGAATCCTCCAGCACAAAAAATGACCGAGTAAAAATTTAATCAAAAGTTAACGTAGAAGGAGAAAAAATGGATACTCAATTTGATATCATTATCATCGGTGCTGGCCCCAACGGCCTTGAGGCCGGGGCGTACCTAAGTAAAGCCGGTCAGAAAGTTCTCGTACTGGAGTACAGATATGAATGCGGAGGGGGGCTCTGGACAGAAGAGTCCACACTGCCGGGTTTTCTCCACAGCACCCATGCGGTTTACATGATGATGGTTGATTGTGGGCCACTTTACAGTGATTTTCGCCTGGAAGAAGACTATCAGGTAAAACATATTTATCCTGACCTTCAATTTGCTATGCCTTTGCTTGACGGAAGATGTCTCTGCATTTATAAAGATCTGGAGCGGACTTGTAAATCTTTTGCTCAATTTTCGCAAAAGGATGCCGAGACTTATCGCGAATTTTATCAACTGGCTAAACGATGTTTTGATGAGTTCATCGGGCCGGCAACCTTTGCTCCTCCAATGGGGGCATTAGACCAGATTGTTAGGATGAAAAAGACCGAGGTGGGCAGGACCGTCATGGAATACAGTGAGAAAAAGCCGATTGACATCATCCAGGAAAAGTTTGAAAACGAGCATATCCAGACGCTTCTCCTCTATCTTGCCTGCCACTGGGGAGTGAAGTATGACTCAATCAATCTGGGCTTCCTTGTTCTCCTTTACCTTAACCGCTCCCACAATTATCAGCTTGTAAAGGGTGGCTCACACATGGTTGCCCAGGCAATCAATAAAGTTATCCACCAGAATAACGGTCTGGTCAAAAACAATCAGCGAATCAAGAGGATTGTAGTAGAAAATGGTGAGGCAAAAGGTGTCGAGATGATTGACGGTACTGTCTACCAAGCATCCAAAGCCGTTATCAGCACTATTGATCCCGTCCAGACCTTCATCGATCTGATGAAAGAAGGTGAAGACATAAAGGAGGCTTTCGCCAAGAAGATTAAGAACTGGAAGTGGGAAAGCTACAGCTTATATGGTGTCCACAGCGCTCTTGATGAACCACCAGATTTCAAGGCTGCAGAAGGGAATCCGGATATCAACCGGTCATGTGTCTACGTCCTGGGATACGAGAAGCTGGAAGATCTAATCAACCACTTTGATGCCCTGTATAAGGGAGAGATGCCAGAAAACCAGGGCTTTAACTGCTGTTTCCCCAGTGTCCACGACCCGGAGCTTGCTCCACCGGACAGGTGCGCAAGCCAGATTTCCATGATGGCTCCATTTAACCTGAAGGAAGGTCCGGAAAAATGGTACAATCTAAAATTTAAACAGGAAACTGCCAAAAAGTGTCTTGAAACTTTAAGGCGTTATGCACCAAATATCACCGAAGATAAGGTTCTTCAAAGCTATATCAGCACGCCGCTTGACATGCAGAATAAGTTTCCCGATATGCGGGAAGGTTCTTACAAACAGGGGGCATACATCCCTTTCCAGATGGGATTTCTCCGTCCCAATGAAGACTGCTCCCGCAACCGAACCCCTGTTAAGAAGCTCTATCTGGGAGGTGCATCTGTTTATCCTGGTGGCTGTGTGATCTGGGGCCCCGGTTATCTGGCAGCCAATACCGTTACTGAAGATATTGGGATTGAGAAGTGTTGGAAGGAACCAGAGTTTGTTACCCGTGCAAAAGAGAGCGGGATTATATAATTACTTATATAAGCCTATTGACTTTACTCAACAAGAAATTAGTAACTATATGATTTTAATGGATAATATTCAAAACATGTTTAGTATGGTTATAGAAGAACAGTTTTCCTTTAAAATAGATGACTTAAGGGTTTATCTTGTTGAGTTATGTCATTAAGCATTTTACTTATAATACTTCAAAAACTCTTTAACTGTCATCCTGGCCTTCTTTATTTGGTCAAGTAGAAGTCCTTGCTTAATCGGTTTGCTTTTATGAAGGGGTATGGAGAGTATATGAGGGTTCCCATCCTTGGTAAGCTTGGCATGACTGCTTCTGGTTTTTCTTCTCTCCCACCCCGCTTTTACGAACGCTTTTATAACCCTCTCAGGTTTTAGATTATGCATTCTATTTACATTGCCTTAGGTCTTTTTGCTTTGATCCTCCTATCTTCCTCCAATACCTCCAAATGTCCTTTTATTGCATCTTTAATCATTTCAAGGGCTTCCTCGACGGTATCACCCTGAGAAGCACAGCCAGCAAGGGAGGGACATTTTATCCAATATCCCCCATCCTCAAGATCAGGATGCAAGGTAACTTTATACTTTTTTCCTTTTGCTAAAACAGTATAGTTTCTTTCCTTGCAAAAACTTTTAACTTCTCCACTTAACTCACGAACAATTTTTCCCAGGGCTATGGCAAAAACCAACTGGCCTCCTTTTAGAGTATCTAATATCGTTTTCTTATTGCTGGTTAGAACAAAAATACTTTTACCATCGGTAATGAATCTCATTTCAGTTAAGGGGTTCTCGATTTCTGGCATATGTTTTCTTAAGTAATTTAGACTCTTCCTTATTTTCTGTAGGCTAATGCCAGCATCTTTTAAAGTTTTAGCTACCCTTAGCTGAATCAAATCTGTAAATGCATAAAGTCTAATGGAACCATAGCCGGAGGCTTCGCTAACTGAGGGTTTAATGAAATGAGTTCTATCCCAATAATCTATTTGTCGTTTTGAAAGACCAGTTGCCTTACAAACTATCTTGGTATTATAGCTTATCATTTTTTTCTCCTTATAGGTATTTATAAATACATTATTGTTCCTATAATAGCATGTATAAAAAATATGTCAAGAAAATAATGCTTGAGTTTCTTTAGACAATCGAGGAAATTTTGTGGCTTTTAGTGAAAAGAGTTCCGAGGAGTCCACTTTTAGT
>CAZOKO010000067.1:0-15451 GCA_964580455.1 uncultured Thermodesulfobacteriota bacterium
CCCGATCAGCTCGGATAGCACCGGAGGCTATTCTTATGCCAGAACTTAAATTATCTTAATAATGTCTTGACGGACATTCTAAAACATTGTATAAGACATTTTCACCATGATTGTGTCTTAACTCACAACAATGAGCAGGTTAAATACAGTAAGTTAAGAATTACTACGATAGATAACTAGATGAATTTATTACGGTGAGCCGCTAGCTCAGTTGGTAGAGCAACGGACTTTTAATCCGTAGGTCGTGGGTTCGACCCCCGCGCGGCTCACCAATAAAATAAGGGGTTAACACAGATTATGTTAACCCCATTTTTATTTTTTATCCTATTTGCCCCACAATAGCCCCACACTTTTAAGGACGTAGAAGTAAACCAAAGTAAAAACTTTTTGATTGATTCCACCCATCAATCCTGTCCTTCGCAATAAATCAATCCGCCCATAATCATTGACATTTTTCTGGAATCCTGCCACAATCTCCGGCCATTATGAAAAGACTATGGAAACTGCTTTCAGTTATTCTATCAAGGCTCAACATCATATCCTACCTGGCTTTAGAAAACATCGCCCTTCGACAGCAGCTTGCTGTTTTGAAACGAAGCAGCAGGAAGCCTAAAATCCGTAACAGAGATCGGCTCTTCTGGGTTTTGTTATCACGCTTTTGGGGTGACTGGAAAAAAGTCTTAATCATTGTGGAACCTGCAACAGTGATTAAATGGCATAGAAAAGGCTTTAAGCTGTTCTGGCGATTTAAAAGTCGGTCAAAAAGTCCCGGGCGTCCACCAGTCTTTAAAGAAATACGGGATCTTGTCAAAAAAATAACACTGTCAAATCCATTGTGGGGTGCCCCCAGAATCCATGGTGAGTTGCTTAAGCTTGGAATTGAGGTATCTGAACGAACCATCTCAAACCTCATACGATCATTGAGGCGGAAACCGCCATCGCAGACATGGAAGATGTTTTTGAAGAACCACACACACAATACCGTATCAATAGATTTTTTTACAATCCCAACCGCTACGTTCAAGATTCTATTTGTGCTGGTAATCCTCAGCCATGACCGAAGGAAAGTCCTTCATTTCAATATAACTTCAAATCCAACGGCAGAGTGGACGAGCAGACAAATCATTGAAGCTTTCACATGGGATACAGCTCCAAAGCATTTGATTAGAGACCGGGATGGAGTCTATGGCAACGTATTTCGTGAGCGTTTAAAAAATATGGGAATCCATGAGATACTGACCTCCCCGAAAAGCCCTTGGGAGAACGGATATGCTGAGAGGCTGATCGGTTCAATCAGAAGAGACTGTCTTGACCATGTGATTGTGTTGAGTGAACATCATCTGAAAGGTATTTTAAAGAACTATTTTGAGTATTATCATCAGGATCGGACCCACCTGGGCCTTGAAAAGGATACTCCGTTCGTACGAGCAATTCAGAGTAAACCAACCGGAGGGGAACTGATCAAGCTACCCCGTGTCGGTGGCCTGCACCATCGCTACATGTGGAAGAAAGCCGCTTAACTCATCCCTAAAAGAAAGCCCGTTAAAAAACTTAACGGACCTGGTGCGTCCTTTACGGACTTCATGTTTATCACTCCTTACAAACCCAACTAAACTTTCAGTTTGCCGTATGATTCTATCAGAACCCCTCAATATATAACTGGCTGAATAGAGTCGGTTCTTAGTTTTTGCGAGGGACAAGTAGTTAGGAACAGAATATTATTCTATGTTACTAAAGTAAGTAGTTACTCGTAAAATTAGTTCAGCCTTATGATTGATAAAACGATACTTCTTTCAAGGTTGAAATGGCTGATTCTACGAGATGCTTTTTATCTTATCAGTAAGTTGATAGAGGGAATCGAGCATAAAATCTGGCATTTCTTCTGCCAGTTGATCTCTGCTGGCAACTCCAGTAGGGACGGCGATTATCTTAACACCTGCACTTTTCCCTGCCATAACATCTGCCCTTGAGTCACCCACAAAAACGCATTCATCCAATGAAAGATCTAATTCTTCTGCACATTTGATGAGGGAAGCAGGATCCGGTTTGGGTTTTGTCTCACCTGCAGTGACAACAGTGTCGACGAAACTATCAATATTTAAGTTTTTAAGCTCTCTCCATTTTCCATCACCTCTGGACATCCTTCCCGTGGCGATGCCGATTTTCATTCCCTGATTCTTCAGTGAAAGCAATACTTCTCTGGCGTGAGGTTTTAATGTGATGTAGTCTTTTGAAAGGGCAATAAATTCATTTTTCATTTCGACCATGAACTCTTGAATGTCTTCAGGATTGAGGGAAGGGTAGAGGTTTTTTAGCAATTCTTCCAGAGAAAGGAATTGATTTAAGAAATCGGCCAGCTCCCTTATATCAATAGGCTTCAAATTGTACCGTTCAACTGAACGGTTAAATGCCATGCGATATGCCACAAGCGAGTCGATCAAGGTTCCATCAAGATCGAAAATAACTCCTTTGATTCTTGGCATTATGCTGCTCCTCATTTTAGAGAAAAGTATTATTCTCTGTGGTTAATTTGTTCAATGATGTTTTATCAGACATTTTATGGGAACACTGTTGATATCAGCTCATTTTTCTTATGGACTGGATTCTTTCCAGTACGGGAGGATGGCTGTAGCTCAAGAACACTTTGAGAGGGTGGGGTGTTAAATTGGAGAGGTTATCAACGGTCAGTTTCTTCAATGCCGAAATCATTGATTCGTATTTTCCGTATGTTGTGGCTGCATATGCATCAGCTTCATATTCGTGCTTTCTTGATAGAATGTTACTGAGTATGGAAATAAACATATTGATAGGGGTATAGAGGAAGGCGAAGAAAAATAAGCTTGCGTAGATTGAAGTGTTTTGCATTTTGAAAGCCTGGAATAAACCTTCATTATTTATGAAAAGGGAAAGTATGAAGAACATCAGACCAGTTGTGATAATTGAGATGATAATGGATTTTAGAATATGTTTTTTCTTGTAATGTCCCATTTCATGAGCAAGGATGGAAACGAGTTCATCTACGGTATGTTTCTTTATAAGTGTGTCAAATAACACGATCCTTCGGAATTTACCAAAGCCTGTGAAGAAGGCATTAGATTTAGTTGAGCGTTTGGAGGCATCCATTTTGAAAACGCCTTTAAGTTTGAAATTTTGTGACCTGGCGTAGCTTTCAATTGTTGTTTTGAGATCACCATCTTCCAGGGGAAAGAACTTGTTGAAAAGTGGCATTATTATAACAGGGGCAAAAAATGTGAGCACTATTTGGAAGATAACCACAGCGATCCAGCAATATATCCATGCCATATTCCCTGTTTTGTCAAAAAACCACAAGATGACCGAAAAAATAATTCCACCAATAATTACGGTTAGAAGCCAGCTTTTCAATATATCCATGATAAAGGTCTTTACGGTAGTGCGATTGAATCCATATTTTTCCTCAATGACAAAAGTGCTGTAGATTGAGAAAGGAATGGAAAGTATTTGAGAAGCAAGTATTAAAATGCCCGCAAAAATAAGGCCTGTGGGAATGGTGCTGAATTGAAAACCTCTTGCAATCTGGTCAAAATAATTAAACCCGCCGATCAGGATAAAGGCTACTGTAATGGGAGTGCTGATTGAGTCAACGATTATTCCAAAGCGTGTGTTTTCCTTAAGATAGTTTTGTGATTTTTTATATTTTTCAGCATCGTAGTAACCTTCAAATTCTCCGGGCAAATCGGTTTTAATATGCTTTACGTTGAGCATATCAACTACGATATCTAAAATGAAATCAGCAATTATGATTATTAAAATAATTAAAAGGTAACAATTCATGGGATAAATATGTCAATTAAGAATAATAATAGTTTATTAATTGGAGTATTATTCCCCTGTACTACTAACTTACAACATCGTGTTTTTTTAGCAAAGTTTAGTTTCATTCTTCGTGGTTATATTTGTTTTGGTTGCGGCTCTGCTGCGCTGTGTGCTCTGTGGTTTCACATATTTCGATGTTTAAAATCTGAAAACACCTACTTACTTATCAAATACTCTTTGATAAATCCATCAATATTTCCGTCAAGGACAGCTTCAACATTTCCTGTTTCTTTGTTTGTTCTGTGGTCTTTGACCATTCTATAAGGCTGCATGATATAAGAGCGTATTTGACTTCCCCAGGCAATCTGCTTCTTATTGCTGTGCAGATCTTCCATTTTCTTTGACTGTTCTTTCTGTTCATGTTCGTATAGCCTTGCCTTTAATACTTTCATTGCAATTGCCTTGTTTTTATGCTGTGATCTCTCATTCTGACATTGTGCCACAATACCGGATGGTAAATGGGTAATTCTCACAGCGGAATCGGTTTTATTGACATGTTGCCCGCCAGCTCCACTTGCGCGATAGGTATCGATTCGCAAATCTGACTCATCGATGTCAACTACAATCTCATCTTCAATGTCTGGATAGACAAAAACAGATGAAAATGAAGTATGTCGGCGCTTACCTGCATCAAAAGGAGAGATGCGTACCAGGCGGTGAATACCCACTTCTGCTTTGAGGTGGCCATAACTGTAATCACCAACTACTGAGAAGGTAACGTTTTTGATGCCTGCTTCATCACCTGTTAAGATTTCGATAATCTCTGCTTTGAAGCTGTTTTTTTCTGCCCACCTTAAGTACATCCTGAGCAGTATCTCTGTCCAGTCCTGAGCCTCTGTTCCACCTGCACCGGAGTTGATACTGATAAAGGCATTGTTGATATCATGCTCTCCATTTAACATGTGGCGAAATTCGATATCTTCAAGTTCTTTTACAATCTTCTCAAGATTACACCCAATCTCGTTTCTTACTTCTTCATCGTTTTCGTCAATGGCGAGTTCCAGGAGAACATTGTTTTCTTCTAATTGGTGCTTCAAGTGAGCCCACCCGTTTACAACATCACTGATTACCTTTCTCTCCTTTAAAACCCTGCGGGCTTCAATGTTATCTGACCAGAAATCAGATAGTTCAGTTTTCTTTTCTAATTTTTGGAGTTGTTGTTCTTTGTCATCTAATTCAAAGATAACCTCGGAGAGTAATAATCCTTTCTCCTATCTCTTTTATAGATGTTTCCAGTTCATTAAATGTCATGTTACCTCCTTACGTGATAAACGATACATGATTCAAGATGCATGATTCAAGATGCACGATGCATGATTCAAATCATCCCTTTATTTTCCTTACAATAGCAAGAAACAATAATGCTATAGAGAAAAGTGTAGACAGTTGAACAAAGACATCTCCATATTTGGTATAAAATGTTTGAATATTTAATAATCTTATTTTACCAGTTAAAAGTGTTTCAGTAAAGAGTGGGCTTGAAGATTGTATTTTTCCTGTCGCGTCGATGAATGCACTGACTCCCGTATTGGCAGCTCTGGCAATAAATCTTCTATTCTCAACGGCTCTGAAAGTAGCCATAGATAAGTGCTGGTAAGGGGCACTGGTTTTTCCAAACCAGGCATCGTTGGTAATATTAACGAGAAATTGTGCTCCTTTTTTGACGAATCTCCTGGTAAGGTCCGGAAAAATAACCTCATAACAGATGAGAACACTAAATGGTGCTTCTGGCAGGGTAAGAAGTGGCATGTCCTTGCCAGAATAGAAGGAACCTATTCCCTCCACCATCTTGTGGATAAAAGGGAAAAATCTTTTAAGAGGAACGTACTCGCCATAAGGAACAAGATGAATCTTATCGTATCTTCCAATAATTCTGTTTGAAGGAGAGAGTAAAAAGGCACTGTTGAAGTAGCGAACCCCTCCATCTTGCAAATCATAAGACGGACTGCCTAGTAAAAGGTAGGTGTCTTTATCGTTGATGATTTCAAAGATTCGATGTTGATAATCCAGTTCTGATTGAAAATAAAAAGGAGTTGATGCCTCTGGCCAGATGATTAGTCTTGCCTCTTCCTGGAGTGCCCTCATACTTAACTGTTGATGAGTTGCTATGGCCTGTTTTCTATATGCCCTGTTCCACTTAATACCCTGATCGATATTTCCCTGGATTAGTCCTGCCTTTATGGATGCTGTTGATGCAGTAATTTCTTTTATTTGAGTAATCCGCCATCTCCCGTAGAAGAAAATTACTATTACGACCAGGACTGCAAGGATAATTTCTTTGCAGGGAATTTTCCTGTCAGATATACTTCGAAATAACAGGTATAAAGTTGTATTTACAAAGACAATTAAAAAGCTTATTCCATAAACTCCTGTTATATCTGCGAACTGAATTAGTGAAAGTGATTGGTATTGTGAATATCCAAGATTCTCCCAGGGAAATCCACTAAATAAAAAAGTCCTCAGATATTCCATCGTGACCCAGATAAAAGGAAGGATGATTGGTAATTTAAAGGTGGTTTTTTCTTCGATAAACTTTGAAATCGCAAACGCCAGACCAAAATAGATACTCAGATAGCCCACTAACAAAAGCATGACCAATATTCCCAGAGGATAGATCAGTTTGCCATATGTGGTAGTTACTACCACAATCCAGTAAATTAGACCTGTGTAGAAAAAAAATCCAAAGAGCCACCCTAAAAGGAAGGTTCGATAAGCACTTTTCCCTTCTACAGCATAAAGAACAGGAATAAAGGCAACCCAGGCTAAAAAAGACAGGTCATACCTGGGAAAGCTCAATATCAATAAAAAAGCTGATATCAGGATTAGAAGAATATTTTTTTTATGCATTTGGAAATATATGTCTAGTTGTTAGTATTTTCAACGTTAGGTTAGCAAAGAGGTCTTAAAATTACAACTTATTTAAGTCGTTTACTATAGATGTTAACAAAATAAAACATCCAGTATCAAGAATCCAGCATCAAGTATTTATCGTCCAGCATCTTTATTTGCCTGAAGAATGAGTTGATAAAATTGGCATTTACGAGAAGTTATTTGCCTTTGTAGTTTAATTTTGTTTGACAAATTTAATACACAATTTTAGTATTAAAAGACCTTGGAATATATAAAGTATCCTAGAAAACAAGGAGAGTAGAACATTGGAAAAACCGTGGGAAAGACAATACAGCGAAACGGTACCGGGTGTTTTGAGTTATCCAGAAATAGTGATCTGTGAAATGCTCAGAAATACTTCAAAAGAGTATCCAAAAAATAGTGCTCTCATCTTTGGCGGAAAAAGGATTAGTTATCAGGATCTTGACCAACTCGTAGACAAATTTGCATCTGGGCTCTCAAGGCTGGGCATAAAGAAAGGCGACCGTGTTGCTTTATTGTTGCCGAATTGTCCCCAAATGGTTATAGCATTCTATAGTATTTTTAGACTGGGTGCTATTGCTGTTCCTGCTAATCCTATGTACCAGGAGAAGGAGATTGCATATCAGATATTAAATTCTGGTGCTGAGACCCTGATTGTCTTAGACCTCTTATACTCTCGAATCTCCTCAGTAAAAGAGAAGATTAGACTTAAGAATGTTATAATTACATCAATTAAGGAATATCTGCCACCTTTTAAAAAGATGCTCTACCCCATCTTTCAAATGAGAGGAGATCAGAAGGTGAAAGCAGAGAAGGGCACAGGAATATTCAATTTTAAGGACCTGATAGCTGAAAGCTCACCCGATTTTCCTTCTATTGCAATCTCACTGCAGGATATTGCTATCCTGCAATATAGCGGAGGAACTACGGGCATTTCAAAAGGTGCAGAATTAACACATAGTAATATCGTTTCCAATACTTGTCAGATATGCAGCTGGTATTATATTATAAAAAAAGGAGAAGAAATTATTCTAAGTATTTTACCCCTGTTTCATACCTATGGTATTGCAGTCTGTATGAATCTCTCTATTGCTACTGGAAGTTGCATGGTGCTGATTCCACGTTTTGTGCCGAAGGATATCTTAAAGGCTATTCAAGACTATCAAGTTACTTTTTTTCCCGGTATTCCAGGAATCTATGCTGCATTAAATAGTTATAAAAATATTAAGAAGTGGGATATTTCCTCAGTCAATTATTGTATTTCAGGTTCGGCACCGCTTCCCATTTCGGTAATAGAAGAGTTTGAAAAACTCACAGGTGGAGTGATTATAGAAGGATATGGCTTAACGGAGGCCTCACCTGTTACTCATTCTAATCCTGTACACAGAGAGCGAAAGATTGGAAGTATTGGTCTTCCATTGGCGGATACAGATTGCAAGATTGTTGATATAGAAGATGGTAAAAGAGAGATGCCTGCAGGTGAAGCTGGCGAACTCTGTATTAAAGGACCTCAGGTGATGAAAGGATACTGGAATATGCCATCTGAAACTGATCATGCGATAAGAGACGGGTGGCTTTATACTGGTGATATTGCACGGATTGACAAAGACGGTTACTTTTATATTATTGACAGAAAGAAGGACATGATTATCTCTGAAGGATTTAACATTTATCCCAATGAGATTGATGAGATGGTTTTAAAACATCCGAAGATTGTTGATGCTGCTGCCGTTGGAGTGCCTGATCAGCTTAGAGGGGAGAAAGTAGTACTCTACGTTGTGTTAAAAGAAGGGGAGGTAGTCAGGCAGGAGGAGATATTGGGATTTTGCAGAGACAATCTGGCAAAATACAAGGTTCCCAAAAAGGTCGTGTTTAAGAAGGAACTTCCTAAAACACCTGTTGGAAAAGTGTTGAGGAGGGTACTTAGGGAAGAATCTTTAAAGGAGAGAAAATGATATCACGATATACCAGAAAAGAAATGGGGAAGATTTGGGAGCCTGAAAACAGGTTCAGAAAATGGCTTGATATTGAGCTTCTAGTTTGTGAAGCACTTAATAAATCAGGAGAGATACCAAGTTCGTCATTAAAAAAGATTAAACAGAAGGCATCTTTTGATATAGAACGAATAGACAAGATTGAACGTGAGGTGAAGCATGATGTTATTGCCTTTCTCACCAGTGTATCTGAGTATGTAGGTGAGGATGCACGCTATATACACATGGGGCTTACTTCATCGGACATTTTGGATACATCTTTTTCCCTTCTGCTCAAAGAGGCATCTGAGCTTATCATCAAGGACATAGAATCTCTTCTTGCTGTATTGAAGAAGAAGGCATTTAAGTACAGAAAGACAGTCATGATAGGGCGTACACATGGTATCCATGCAGAACCTATCACTTTTGGTTTCAAGATGGCTCTCTGGTATGAAGAGATGAAGAGGAATCTTGTGCGAATGCAAAGAGCCAGGGAAAATATAAGCTGTGGCAAGATATCAGGAGCGGTGGGAACCTTTGCCCATACTTCACCCTTTGTGGAGGAATATGTTTGTAAAAAGTTGGGGTTGAAACCTGATCCTGTTTCCACTCAGATAATACAGAGGGACCGGCACGCTGAATATTTTGCCACACTTGCTATTATTGCCAGTTCTCTTGATACCTTTGCACAGGAGATAAGACTTTTGCAGAGAACTGAGGTGAGAGAGGCAGAAGAATTTTTCTCCAAAGGGCAGAAAGGATCATCTGCAATGCCTCATAAGCGAAATCCGGTTCTTTCAGAAAATATATCCGGTCTTGCCCGAGTAGTACGTTCACATGCACTGACGGCTTTAGAGAATGTTCCCCTATGGCATGAAAGGGATATCAGCCACAGTTCGGCAGAGAGGGTGATTGGACCGGATAGCACAATTTTAGTAGATTTCATGCTTAACCGCTTTACCTCAGTGGTAGAGAAGCTAGTTATTTATCCTGAACAGATGGAGAGGAATTTGAATTTGACAAATGGCATCTTCTTTTCTCAAGCCATTATGCTCAAACTGGTTAAAAAAGGTTTAAGCAGAGAGAATTCCTATCGTGTGGTGCAAAGAAGCGCTTTAAAAGCCTGGGATGAAGGCAAGGATTTTAAGAAAATTGTTAGTAAAGACAGTGCTGTGAAGAAGTACCTGAGTAAAAAAGAGATTGAGCAATCGTGCAATCTGAAAAACTACCTGAAACACATAGACGATATCTTTGTAAGGGTATTTGGGAAATGAGGATGAAAGATGTGAGGGGAGCGGTATTTGTGGATAGAGATGGAACTATCAGTAATGAGGTTGGCTATATTAGGGATCGTGACCAGTTTCAGCTCATGCCTAAATCTGCAGAGGCTGTGAAATTGATTCATGAGAGTGGTTTAAAGATAATAGTTATTACTAACCAGGCTGGTGTTGCAAAAGGGTTCTTTACTGAAGAAATGGTAGATCAGGTGAATAAGAAAATGGAGAAGCTGTTATCGGTGCAGGGTGCTTATCTTGATGGCATTTACTATTGCCCGCATCATCCGGAAGGTGTTGTTGAATCCTACCGAAAAACGTGTGATTGCAGGAAGCCTGCTTCAGGATTACTCGAACAGGCTTCAAGGGAACATGATATTGACCTTACTGTCTCTTATATGGTAGGAGATAAGCTTACAGATATGGAATGTGCCAATAAGGCAGGGGTTAAGGGGATTCTGGTGTTAACTGGCTATGGCAAGGATGTACATAAAAAGATAGAAAGTCTTAACACAAAAAAGCCTGAATATGTTGCAGACGATCTTTTTGATGCAGCCAAATGGATTATAAACGATCTTGGCATTGAGCGCAATGGAGATACTGATCGTAAAATTGAGTGCCATCGGTGATGTAGTTCACACATTGCCTGCCCTTAATGTTTTGAACCACGGTTTTCCTGAAAGTAAGATAACCTGGCTGGTTGAGGAAAAGGCATATGATATTATCAAAGATCATCCTTATCTTAAAAAAGTAATTGTTTCTAAGAGAAAGAGGTGGCTTAAGAACCTTAAAAAACCTTCTTTGTGGTACTTTACTTTAAAAGAAGTAATAAGTTTTGTTAGAGAACTGAGATCGCAGGAATATGATCTGATTATTGACTTTCAGGGGTTACTGAAAAGTGGTTTGCTTATTTTTTTAAGCAGGGGTAAAAGAAAGGCAGGGTATGACAAGACAAGAGAACTGAGCCACTTATTTCTTAATGAAAAAGTTCCTGCATATCCTAAGGATAAACATGCAGTAGAAAGGAATACCAATCTTGTAAAGTATTTAGGTGCTGGGGTTGATGGGAGGACAGGGTTTAAGATTTTCATTAGTGAAGAAAATAAAAGAAATATTGAACTTCTTTTTTCAGCTAATGAGCTAAAAACATCCAGGCCGTTGATAGTAATAAATTCTCAGGCCACCTGGCCAACTAAACTGTGGCAGCCGTTAAAGGTGGCAAAACTATCTGACAGACTCAAAGAAAACTATGGTGCACAAATTATTTTTACCGGTGGGGAGGGTGACTATTTCCCCAATAAAGATATTTTATCTCTGATGAAGTATACAGCTGTTAATTGTTCCGGGAAAACCAGTTTAAAAGAGCTTGCTTACCTTTTAAGCCTGTCAGACTTAATGATTACAATGGATTCCGGTCCAATGCATATTGCTTCTGCTATGGGTACACCTACTGTTGCTATTTTTGGTCCAACTGCTCCCTGGAGAACAGGACCTTATTGCAACAATGCAATTGTTATAAGGAATCAGCTTTCCTGCAGCCCTTGCTTTAAAAGAATATGTGACAGCAGGATTTGTATGGAGGGGATTTCAGTAGAAGAAGTGCTGGAAGCAGTAGATAAACAGATTAGGCATGGTGATATGAAATGCTAGCGAAGCTTCGCCTCAAACCGACGAGACTTCGCGATACTAGATTCTGGATACTTGATGCTGGATTAAGAAATTTAAGATTTAGGTTGCGTAATACGGTTGCGGTTGCGCAGTTCGAATCGGTGTTCGTGAATCGGTTATGGGTAAGTTAAGAACCAATATGAGAATGAGAAACAACGCAACTTTTTTACGAAAGACAAAACTGGTCACATTAAAAAATGAAAATTATTTACGTTTTAAAATAGAGAAAAAGGTAATTGAGGGATGAAGTCAATAGTTACGGGAGTTGCTGGGTTTATCGGTTCACATTTAGCGGAAAGGCTGATCAAAGAAGGGCATGAAGTAGTTGGGATAGATTGTTTTACAGACTACTATGCCAGGTCAATCAAGGAACAGAATCTGAAGGGGCTTTTAAAAGAACCAGGCTTTGCCTTTATGGAAGCTAATCTTTTAGAAACAGATCTGAGTAAAATATTAATTGGTATTGATTGTGTCTTTCATCAGGCTGCTCAAGCAGGAGTGAGAGCTAGCTGGGGAAAGGAATTTGAGATTTATACTTCGCTTAATGTATTAGCTACCCAGAGGCTGCTGGAAGCGTGCAAAGATTCAAAAATAGGGAGATTTGTTTATGCTTCTTCTTCCTCCGTATATGGTAATTCTGAGGAGCTTCCTTTAAGAGAAAAGAGCTTATTAAAACCAGTTTCTCCATATGGTGTGACCAAACTGGCTGGTGAACATCTTTGTTATTCTTATTGGAAAAACTATCAGATTCCCGTCATATCTCTTCGATATTTTACAGTTTATGGTCCAAGACAAAGGCCGGATATGGCATTTCATAAATTTATCAAAGCAATCTTAAATGGTGAGGAGATTGAGATTTATGGTGACGGAAAGCAAACGAGAGATTTTACTTTTATCTCTGATGCAGTTTCAGGAAACATCCTTGCGATGGATAGCGATGCTAAAGGGGAAGTTTTTAATATTGGTGGAGGCTCCAGGGTTTTGTTAAATGAGGTTTTAGATAGTATTCAGAAGATTGCAGGAAGGACTGCTAAAATAGTGTATCGAGATGTCCAAAAGGGAGATGTGAGGCATACACTGGCGGATACAAGCAAGGCAAAAAAATACCTGGGATATAATCCCAGGGTCAACCTGAAAACAGGACTTGCAGAGCAGTGGAAGTGGTTAAAGAAATTGGGGGATTTAGGAATTTAGGAATTGTGAATTCAAAGAATTTTAAAGGAGGAGGCAAAATGGCGATTAGCAAGGAACTTCTGGAGATTCTAGCCTGTCCTAAATGTGTGAGAGACCCGGGCTGTACCGGAGAGCTAGAATACCGCGAGAAGGAGCAGCAGCTTGTCTGTCATCAATGCAAGCTTATTTATCAAATCAAAGATGATATACCTATTATGTTAATTGATGAGGCTACTCCCCTGGATTAGTCAGTTCTTGAACGTTCTTGAGGCGTAGTTGAGAAGGCTCCATTTTAAAGTGCGCAATTTGAGAAGTGCAATATATTTGCTTCTATTTATTTTAAATATATTGAATACATCACTGTCTTTGTTAAAGTATTCAATGAAGAATCTAAATTGATCCGTTCTGGTAACAGGCCCACCTCTTAGTTTGTATTTTTCAATAGAACGGTTAAAGCGTAACAGGTTTTTTGCTTTTTGCCTGGGGTTCAGTTTCTCCTTGATATCTGTTTTGTCAAAATCGATGATATAGATTTCAGGCAAACCATCGTCTCTTTGCTGTATGAGAATATTTTTGAGGTGTAAGTCACTATGGTAGATGCCTTCACTGTGCATTTTGACAATTGTACTGGCTATGGATTGAAAAAGGTATTTTTTTTCTTCAAATCGCTGTTTGGATGATTTTTCTTTCAATCCGTTAAAATAAGTAATTAAATCAATACATTCAGGAAGTTCCCTTGAGAACAGGTATGTCTTATATAATGGGCCGAAGACTTTATGTTCTAGCGCCGCAATGATTTCTGTTGTATTAATTCCCTTTTGCAGGATTTTTGTATTGACGATCATTTCATTGAAAGTGCGATTCTTGCCCCAGAAAATATCTTTGTTTAAAAAGCTTATTAAGCCACCGCGCATGCAGTGCTTTATTACCATTCTTTCACCGTTACTTTCTTGAATTAAAACAGAAGGCAGGAAACTACGACCTTTGAAGTGTTTGGGTATACTGGGGGTGTTTTCGATTAGTTGTTCAGGACTTAAGATACCTTGCCTGAGCAGTTTTTCTTTATATTCATTCTTAATTAGAAGGGTTGCATTGCCATTTTCAATTAAACTACAGGTTTTGGGCAATTCGATTTCTAGTGTCATAGGCCAGTAGACCTAACTCCTTGTCTTAGGCTACTTTTCTTATAGTTTTAGAAAACACTTTCTTTTTCACTGGCTTTTTCTTTTTCCCCAATCTTATCCTTTTTGCTTTTACTTCTTCAATGAAATCTTCTATAAGCTTTGGATCAGCGTCATCAAGATAAATCCTAATGGCATGATGGCTCCAGGAAGAATCGGTTGACAGGGGCTCTTTGCATAGTTCGCATTTTTCCAGTGGTTCATCTATATTGTGGTGGATGTGAATATGACCACAATAGCAGCAAACAATTTTAAATGTTTTTTTCAATGTGTGTCACTCCTCTATTATGTATTGTGATAGTAATTACTATCTATAAACATTTATCATTATAACATGTTTTATTGATTAAGCAAGTTATTATTTCGGCTGGCAGGGTATTAATATCTTGGATATTCTGTAATATATTGATATAATTAATAATTATTCTGTGGTCAAAATAATTTAATCTGGTTATCCGGAAATCTCCAGTTGAATGACTTTGGTGAAATTGTTAACTATACTGGATTCCCGCTGGAGTTTATCCCGTACTTGATACGGGGCGGGAATGACATGTTTTTTCAATCGGTTCAAAAATTTTCACATTCCCGTTAAAAGTTACCAAAAATGCACAAGATTTTGAGTAAATATGAGTCAATTAATAAATGAGGAGTGTATGATTGGAAATCTAGGGGTAGCAAGGAAAGAAAAACCCCACCACAAGTGGTGGGGTAAAAAAGCAATATTGAACGTAGTTCTATTTGAAAAAATAGCTAACACCAACTAGAAAAAAGTGATGATTGATTCCGCTGTTATCATCTGTGATTCCAGCATTGGACATATGTCTGAAACGATAGCTTCCAGTGAGTGCAAATTTCTCGTTCAGGAAACACTGTAATCCTGCACCTATCTGGGAAAGAAAGTTATACTGAGTTCCCTGTTCATGTGTGTGCTGTGTTGTATATACCATGCCTACTCCACCCTCAATGAAGGGGGCAATCCTTTCGGTTATGTTGTCAGAGTATCTGAGAAGCAGGGAAACACCCAGTTCTGCATTATAATCGGGACTGATAACAACATTCATTATGGGTTCAGTGATAAACTCTATAGTGCCTCTTGGTATAATATGAAGTTTTTCTGCGAGGGGATTGATATCAAAACCAAACTGGGGTAGGATGGGAATGACCTCATAATCTGCAGATTTTTTTTCAAGAGATGCAGTTCCATAACCTGTTAATAAGCTAATCTCTCTTAGCCATTTGTGTGATTTTTCTTCAGGGATTGTTGATTCTGAACCAGACCAGACAGGAGATACAATAAGAACTACCAGCATACAGATTACAACAAGAACACATGAAATTTTCCTACCCATTTTCCCCCTCCTTTTCCTGAAAGAATTAAATAAAAGTTAGTAAAATTAATTAATCTGCTTATCCATAATTCTCCAGTAACAATTGAGGAGTAGAAGGAACAGCATTA
>CAZOKO010000068.1:0-14842 GCA_964580455.1 uncultured Thermodesulfobacteriota bacterium
CCGCACTAAGAAAGGTCGTGAGAAGGTGAAGCAGCTTTTAAAAGAGATTGAGAATAGTGAGGAGCGCAACAAAAAGATGGGGGAACCATATTATGATATCTCCTGGATGTGGGAAAGGCTCAAAATTGACAAGTGAAAAAACAAGGGGGTTAGACCTACAGTATCGTTAATGTATTATTGAATGATCACACCAAATTTATTAAGTGTGCTTTTGTCTCGTATATCTTTTTTTAACATGCTCAGTGTATTTTTTAAATCACGACTCGCATACGGTTCTAAAGTGTTAATAAAATCTTCTACCTCTTCTACTAGCTCCTGATCTAACACTACATTTTTACCCTCGTTAAGTGCCATGATATGTGGCATAATATTTGAAGTCATTGCTATTGAATCTTCTCTGATTTCTTCATTTGAAATGATAAGACTTACTAATTCAGGGGCATGTCTGTAATATAAATTTGTATACTTTTCACCAATCTTGTTTTTAACTAATACTTTGTTTCTCAACTTCCTTAACATATTAAGAGATGAGGATTGCCCTTTCAAAACAAGCTGTGCAGGGCAAAATGTTGCCAGGGCTTCGAAATTAATATCTGCAAGGTCTTTACTTTCTACTGATAATTCATGAAAAGGAGGGCTGAATAAGTATTCATTAGAAGCTGGTGTTATAGTATAAGCACTACTTTCCAAACCTTTAAAAACATAGCTGCCATCAGCATTAGTATTCGATGATTGAAGGATATCATCCCCCATCTTTAGATTTATGGTAATCCCTTCCTTTGCATCTCCCGTAATATTACCAGACAGGGAATACGTATCAAATAGTGGCTCTAAGGAGACAACAACCGTCGTAGTTTCACCATCAGCAATACTAATAGCACTTTTTTTATTAGAACTGTATCTTTCACAGGTTGCTATGACAGTATAAACTCCCTCACTGACCGGGGATAATCTGAAACTACCATCAGACTGAGTAATAACTGAATATTCATTTCCTTCAGCCTGGCCGCCTGCCCGGCCAGTGAGCTCAGCAGCCAGGGTTTCTACCTGTACTCCCTCAATACCAAGATTGGTGATAACATTTACTACCGTACCTGAAATAACACCGCTTGCCGATTGTTTTTCAATGCTCCATATTTGGGAAGATAATAACAATCCTTGGGGATCAGATCTTACCAGAGAAGTGTTATCTGCAACTAGAACCTTTACGCTGTGGCTACCCTTTTTTAAAGTAGAAGCATCGATATTCAGAGCAGTGCCTTTTTCACCTTCTTGAGTAACACCATCTATCTCCCAGCTCAAATCTATATCTTCATTAATGCTGGGAACCAACTCTATCTTGAATTGAAAGTTATTCGAACTTGCAGATAAGAAGATATTATTTTCAACTGGTGAATATTTATCAATTGGGTCAACGAAATCGTGTAAGTTAATTATAATTGCTTCTGAATTGATTGGACCATAAGGAGCACCAAGACTTCTCATAATTGAGTTGCTGGTAGGCCTGTAAATGTCTGAAGATTTGTACCTTGCTCCCTCGTAAAGACCAACATCATAATCACCTTCATATTCTGGTGTTGGTAAAGGTGTGACATTATCGATCCAGTTTTTCCATGGAATATATTCTTTCTCCGTTTGGTAGGTTACATTGGGCTCCCTATCTCCATCAGGATACCCAGGGTATGGCGTTTCATATTCATCTGCTAAATCTCCAATAAGGTGTCCAGCTTCATGAAGAGCAATCCTGCCGGCCTTTTCATGATTAGAAAGAACCATAGTTGCACCGCCACTACCACCATAGCTTTCATCATTTACGATAATCATAACTGCATCGAAGGATGGGACCATGGATGCAATCTCAAAGGCTTTGGAATCATCAATAGTTAGTAAACGACCTATCCCGTAAGTATCATAGGTTCCATCCAATGCCGTATCAACGTATATGTTACCGGATGGATGGTCTGCACCTGATTCATTAGAAGTTACATCAATTTTGTAAACGTTGATAAAGTTTTTATACTCATCCCAGGGAGAAGTGCTAAAGAATTCATTAATAACACGATCTACATCCTGATGATATTCATCCATTTCCAGTGATGTATATCCATCTCCCATGATTATCCATACCATTCTATTAGCATCATCCCCGTTGTCCATTATTTTTTCATAATTGAATTCTGCCAGAACAGGGCAGGGGTTCAAGAAGAGAAGAAACAGGAAAAACGGCAGGCTAATCCATAATACTTTAATATTTATTCTTGTCATTGTTTTCATCATAAGCTACCTTGAGGATAAAGGGATTTATTATAAAAAGTTTATTTTTCCTATAAGTTCACAATTATCTGATCTTTCCAAAAGCATCTTTTTATCCATACCATAAGGGCGTGAACCCCTGTAAGTTTTATAAAATATTAACTGTTTTGCTTTTTGAAAATCAGGCACTCTTAAAAAGAAATCAAACTCATCCCGTTCTATTTGCCCGCCTTTGAGTTCACCTGTAGATTCGTCAAAATAATCATAGTGAAGACCTCTGGGTATTTTAATATACTCAGCTTTCATTGTTATTCCATCTTCTGAAAGTAGAGTATAGAAAACAGAACTGTTTTTGACTTTTCTTCCAGTTCTCTTAGTAAGACCCTGTACTTTTTTTTCACTATTTAAAGTTATTTCTCCATCGGACCAGTGAAGATTTAGTATGATACATCCATCAGTTTTGTATGGCGGCCATGACATACGATAAATAGCTATAGCATCGTTGAAATTAACCATTATAAGATAAATCATGATGATTCGTACAACGAGTAGTAAGCTCCGCCATAATGAAAAGTAGTCAATTAATCTTCTCATCCTTAATTCCCCCTGAGATACCTGGAAAATGAATTTTGTTTCTCATTCGTTATAACATATCGGTTTTAAAGGTTATATCAAACAGCGAAAAATAAAATATTAACGAATTTTCCATTTCTTTATTAAAAAACTCATCCATTTTGTAACAATAAGTATAGGTTTTACGTTTGCTCTTTTCAAACAATGATGTCATATAATAAATTCAGCTTTTAATACGCAAATACTATACCATCTTAATAATACAGAAAAAAGTTATTATTAAACAATGCGTTAAAAACATTTTCCTTTATTGAGATAAAATCCAGGCTATCGATACTGTTAAACATATCAAATTATCTAAATAAAAACTTCCTAAACCTTTGTTAAATAATAATATATTCTCTTTCTTTATCCTTTTGGATATGTCACATGTGTCATAATTACTCATTAATTTTTAATGCTTGACAAAAAGTGAGCATTTTGATACAAAATATGGCATGAAGAAAAAAGGTAATGATATGAAACAAATTTGTTTAAAATACAAAAATCTAATCAATAGTTGGTCCTGGTGGGGGGAAACTGAAACGGATGAAGTACCACTGCTTGTAGCATAAATGAATTAAAAGAAAGCCGTGGTAAACTTTGGTGTATCCACGGCTTTATTTGTTGTATAATAAAGCCTTGGGTATTTTTCAAAACTCATGGCTTTTTTAATATTAGATTATAGATATTTATTCTCCCTAAAGTCTCTGTATAGTTATAAGGATTAAGACAGATGGAAAAATCTTGTAGAAAAAGAAGAAAATACTACCCTTCTTTTGAAGAGTTCAAAGAGATGTCTAAAGAAGGCAATCTCATTCCCATCTATAGTGAGATACTGGCAGATATGGAGACACCGGTATCTGCATTTAAAAAGATAGGCAAAAGCAAGTACTCATTTCTTTTAGAGAGTGTAGAAGGTGGGGAAAAGTGGGCACGATACAGTTTTATTGGCTTTGAGCCAGCTTTGATTTTCAAAAGCAAGGGGAGAAGAGTTGAATTGATAAAAAATGGTAAACCTCAAAATATAATAGAGAGTGATTACCCTCTTGATGTATTGCGGGATATCATGAACAACTACCACCTGGTTGAGGTAGAAGGATTGCCCAGGTTTTTTGGCGGAGCTGTTGGTTATGTGAATTATGACATGGTGAGATTTATTGAATCTCTTCCGGACCAAACTGCCGATGACTTAAATTTATTCGACAGTATCTTTCTTATTACTGAAACTATTTTGATATTTGATAATTTGAACAACACTATAAAAATTGTTTGCAATGTTCATGTAGACAATGGAAAAAGTGTTGAAGAAGTGTATAATAATGCCCAGGGAAAAATTGCAACAATCATATCTCTTTTACGCAAACCGACTTCTTTCCCGGAAGTGGAGTCTTATGGTGACGAACCGGTAAAAGTTAACTCCAATATGGAAGTTGAATATTTTAAGAATATTGTTAATAAAGCAAAAGAGTATATTACTGCAGGAGATATTATCCAGGTTGTACTCTCTCAGAGGTTTCAGACAAAACTGGATGGAGACCCTTTCAATATTTACCGGGCGCTTAGAAGAGTCAATCCTTCTCCTTACATGTATTACCTTTCCTTTGATGATTTAATAATTGCAGGAGCATCACCAGAAGTACTGGTTCGAGTAGAAGGGGATAACATAGAACTTAGGCCAATAGCCGGAACCCGTCCAAGAGGTAAAGATGAAAAGGAGGATGAATGGTTCCAAAAGGATCTCCTTGAAGACCCAAAAGAAATGGCTGAACATGTTATGCTTGTAGATTTAGGAAGAAACGACGTTGGCAGAGTCTCAAGGATGGGCAGTGTGGAAGTTCCTGAATTTTTAGTCATTGAAAAGTATTCTCATGTTATGCATATCGTTTCAGATGTCAGGGGTATTTTAGAACAAGGGAAAAATAGCTACGACGTTTTAAAAGCCTGTTTCCCAGCCGGAACCGTCTCGGGAGCTCCCAAGGTAAGAGCTATGGAAATTATCGAGGAATTAGAACAATCTAAAAGAGGTCCCTATGCTGGTGCAGTTGGATACTTCAGTTTTTCCGGCAATATGGATTTTTGCATTGTTATCAGAACAATAATCATTAGAAATGGTAACGTCTATTTTCAGGCTGGTGCTGGTATTGTGGCAGACTCACAGCCTGAAAAAGAATTTCAAGAAACCGTTAATAAAGCAAAAGCAATGGTAAAAGCCTTGCAAACAGTTAAGGAAGGACTTGAATAATTATGCTATTAATGATTGATAATTATGATTCTTTTACCTACAATTTAGTTCAATATTTTGGTGAATTGGGCGAAGAGATAGAAGTTTTTCGAAACGACAAGATAAGTATATCAGAAATTGAAAAGCTGAATCCCGAGATGCTTGTTATCTCTCCAGGACCTGGAACTCCAAAAGATGCAGGTATTTCATTAGATTTGATTCGACATTTTACAGGTAAGATACCCATTTTGGGAGTATGTCTTGGACACCAGTGTATTGGAGAGTCCTTTGGCGGGAAAATTGTCCCTGCCCCCAGACTAATGCATGGAAAGACTTCTCATATCCATCATGATGGGAAGGATATTTTCAAAGAACTATCGAACCCTTTTGAAGCAACTCGTTATCACTCACTTATTATTGACAAAGCAAGCCTCCCTGATTGCCTGAGAATTAACGCCTGGACAAAAGAGCAGGAAATTATGGGTGTAAAACATAATAATCATTTAATTTGGGGCGTTCAGTTTCACCCGGAATCAATTTTAACCAGCAGTGGCAAGAAGTTATTAAATAATTTCCTGAAGTTATCGAGAAAAAATTAAAGATGATTATCAAGGCCATTGAAAAACTTGTAGATTTCATTAATTTATCTGAAAATGAGATGTCTGGAGTGATGGATGAGATTATGAGTGGAAGGGCTACTGCCCCCCAGATTGGAGCCTTTCTTACTGCCTTGCGAATGAAGGGAGAAACTATTGAAGAAATCACTGCCGCTGTGAGGGTTATGCGTAAAAAAGCAACTCCAATAAATATATCATTTGAAAACGGTGGAGTTCTTTTGGATACCTGTGGAACAGGAGGTGATAAGAAGGGGACTTTTAATATTTCTACCGTTTCCGCCTTTGTGATTGCAGGTGCCGGTGTAAAAGTGGCAAAACACGGTAACCGTTCAGTATCAAGCAAGTGTGGCAGCGCAGACTTGATTAAAGCGTTGGGAATAAATGTTGATGTTTCAGTGAAAAAGGTGGAAGAGTGTATTGAAAAAGCGGGGTTTGGTTTTTTATACGCACCACTCTTTCATAGCGCTATGAAATTTGCTGCCTTAACCAGAAAGGAGATTTGTATCAGAACTATTTTCAATATGCTTGGGCCTTTGACCAATCCTGCAATGGCTGGTGCCCAGCTACTGGGCGTATATCACCCTGAATTAACTGAAATATTTTCTATGGTATTAAAGAACCTTGGATGCAAACATGCCTTAATAGTTCACGGAAGTGATGGTTTAGACGAAATTACCATAACAGGGAAAACAAAGATCACTGAACTTACAGGAGCTGAAGTAAAAACCTATGACATTCATCCGGAGGATTTTGGAATGAAGGTGGGTAACTTCACAGATTTGCATGGGGGAGATATAAAAGAAAATGTTCATATTGCACTGGAAATACTTAATGGTAAGAAAGGGACAAAGAGGGATGTTGTTTTGCTCAATAGCGCTGCTGGTCTGATTGCTGCCGGTAAAGCCAGGGATATGTTTCAGGGCATTGATATTTCTGCAGAATCAATAGATAGTGGCAAAGCAGCTGATGTCCTTCAAAAACTTGTCAGATTGACTAATTAGGAACTATTATGATATTAGAAAGTATTGTCAATCATAAAAAGGATGAGCTGGCTCAATTAAAAATTGAAAAACCATTAGATGTAATTAAAGATACACTGCGAGGATTACCTCCAACAAGAGATTTTAAAAAGGCCATTCAACCATCTTCAACAGGTAGAACAAATATCATTGCAGAGGTTAAAAAGGCTTCTCCATCCAGAGGGATTATAAGAGATGATTTTAACCCAGTGGAAATTGCAAGTGAATACCAGAAAAATAGTGCAGCTGCGATTTCAGTCTTAACAGATAAAAAATATTTCCAGGGAAAACTTGACTACCTTAAACAAATCAAAGAGGTTACTAATATTCCAATTCTGGACAAAGACTTTATTATAGATGTTTATCAGATATATCAGGCAAGGATCTACGGGGCTGATGCTGTTCTCTTGATTGCTGCCATATTAACTGATAATGAGCTATCAGAATATCTTGCCCTGACCAACCAGTTGAGTCTTGATGCTCTGGTTGAGGTACACACACGGGAAGAATTAAATAGAGTTCTTAAAACAGATGCACAGATAATCGGAATTAATAACAGAGATCTAAAAAGTTTTCTAGTTAGTACTTACACTTCTGTACGGCTGGCAAAATACATACCTGATGATAAGATTGTAGTAAGTGAAAGTGGTATAAATAGTAAAGAAATTATTTCATCTTTACAGAAAGAGGGTATTGATGCTTTTTTAATTGGTGAAGCACTAATGAAGGAAAAGGATATTGGAAATAAATTGAGAGAATTAGTGAGTTGAAAGGAAATATTTAATGAGACTACCAGATAAAAACGGTCACTTTGGTATATACGGAGGAAGGTATGTTTCTGAAACGCTGATGCCAGCACTTCTGGAATTAGAGGATGCATATAACTATTACAAGAACGAACATTCCTTTAAAAAAGAGATGAACTACTATCTTAAACAGTATGTGGGCAGAGAAACTCCACTCTACTTTGCAGAACGGTTCACCAAAAATTTGGGGGGAGCCAAGGTCTTTTTAAAGAGGGAGGATCTCAACCACACAGGTGCTCATAAAATCAACAACACCATTGGTCAGATACTGCTTGCTAAAAGAATGGGAAAGAAGAGAATTATTGCTGAGACCGGTGCGGGTCAGCATGGAGTGGCAACAGCAACTGTTGCGGCGCTGTTTGGTTTGGAATGTGTCATTTATATGGGTACGGAGGACATCAAGAGACAATCGTTAAATGTTTTCCGAATGAGATTGTTAGGAGCACAGGTAAAGCCCGTATCCTCCGGCAGCAATACCTTGAAAGATGCCATGAACGAGGCTCTAAGGGATTGGATAACCAATGTTCGTAATACCTTCTACATTATCGGTTCGGTTGCTGGCCCTCACCCTTATCCAGTTATGGTCAGGGATTTTCAGAAAGTTATAGGTGAGGAAACAAAAAGGCAAATTCTTTCCATTGAAAATAAGTTGCCTGACTATCTGGTTGCCTGTGTAGGAGGAGGCAGTAATGCAATTGGCATATTTTATCCATTCATGAAATATGAAAGCGTTAAAATGTTTGGTGTAGAGGCAGCAGGAGAAGGATTAAGGAGTGGCAAGCATTCTGCTTCAATCTGTGCGGGGAAAGTTGGTGTTCTGCATGGTAACAAGAATTATCTTTTGCAGGATAAAAACGGCCAGATTAAGTCAGCTCATTCCGTTGCAGCAGGATTAGATTATCCTGGAGTTGGTCCTGAGCACTGTTATCTGCATGATTTGAAAAGAGTAAATTACGTTTCAGTAACAGATAAAGAGGCTCTTAAAGGATTTGAGACATTATCTCTTACTGAAGGGATTATGCCTGCACTGGAAAGTGCTCATGCTTTAGCTTATGTAATGAAACTATCACCGCGCTTAAAAAAAGATAAGATAATTATAGTCAATTTATCCGGAAGAGGGGATAAAGATATCCATATTGTTGCTGATATTATGGATCTTAATCACTAATTAAGAAACGTACTACAAGCGGAGTAAAAATAAAAGATGAGTAGGATTAATAAGACTTTCGAGAGATTAAAATCAGAAAGTAAAAAGGCATTAATACCTTTTATAACTGCAGGATACCCTGATCTTCGAACCACAGAGAGGTTTATCTTTGAGTTAGAGAAAAGTGGTTCAGACCTGATAGAACTGGGGGTTCCCTTTTCAGATCCTATGGCAGATGGCCCTATCATCCAGATGTCTTCGGAACGTTCTTTGGCAAATGGAACTAATTTAAAAATGATTTTCGAACTGGTAAAGAGAGTACGCACAAAGACCTCTATACCGATAATACTTATGGGTTACTATAATCCTTTTTTTACCTATGGCCTGAAACGTGTAGCTAAGGATGCAAGAGATGCTGGAGTAGATGGTATCTTAATAGTTGATCTCCCTCCTGAAGAAGCAGGTGCAATGAAAGCTCAGACAGATAGTGTCGGGTTAGATATGATATTTTTACTTGCACCCACCAGTGACAATGCAAGAATAAACATCATCACAAAAAATGCCACCGGCTTTATCTATTATGTTTCACTGACGGGTGTAACTGGTATCCGACCGACACTCGACAAGGATATAAAGAAACATCTTGAAAAAATAAGAATCAAGACTGATCTCCCAATTGGTGTTGGTTTTGGAATATCGGGCCCTATACATGCAAAAAGGGTTGCCAAATGGGCTGATGCTGTAGTAGTAGGTAGTGCTATAATTAAAATTATTGAGAAGAACAAAAACAAAACACAGATGATAAAAAATGTGTCTAATTTTATATCTGGCTTAAGGAGAGCGATTAATTAATAAACATTTGATGGAGCACATACATTATAAAAATAGTCCTGTGGACACAAAAAGGACAGAACCCATTAAACACCTTAAGACACAGCCTAAGCATACACTTGATGACCCAGAAAAAAGAGTCCACCAATTTGCCAAATTGGTGGAATTGGGTAATATCCTCAATTCTACCTTAGAACCTGTTGAAGTAAGAAATAGGGCAATGCAGGCAGCAATAAGCTTAATGAATTGTGAAGTGGGTTCTTTGCTACTATTTGATAAAGATAAAGATAAAGATGAGCTGTTTTTTGAAGTTGCCCTGGGAGATAAAGGAGAAGACGTTAAGGAAGTAAGACTAAAAACAGGTGAAGGTGTCGCTGGATGGGTGGCTGAGCATGGCGTTCCTCTAATAGTTCCTGATGCAACCAAAGACGTCAGACATTCCATGAAGGTCGATGAAAAATCTGGTTTTACAACTAAAAGTATTTTATGTGTTCCTGTAATGATAAAACAAAAGGTGATTGGTGTATTGCAGGCAATTAATAAGCTGGGTAATGAACCCTTTTCGGAGGAGGATCTTAAACTATTTCAACTTTTGGCTAATCAAGTTGCAATAGCCATAGAGAATGCTAACTTATATGAGGAGATACATACTGCATTCCTGGAGGTTTCTGAAGCACTGGCACAATCTATTGATAAGAGAGATCCTTACACTGGCGGACATACAAAAAGAGTATTAGCACTTAGCGTAGCAATTGCCAAACATATGAATCTTAATGATGTTGATATGGAAAGCCTGAAAATTGCTGCAATCCTCCACGATATAGGTAAAATTGGAATTGAAGACAATATCTTGAGAAAAAAAGAAGAGCTTACTGAAGAAGAATACACAATCATGAAAAAACATCCTGTTGTAGGATCTGAAATCATAGGGCATATTAAACAATTAAAGGATGTTATCCCTGGGATGCGCTATCATCATGAGAGAGCAGATGGAAAGGGATATCCAGAAGGATTGAAGGGTGCTGACATCCCTCTCATTGCCAGAATTATATCAGTTGCTGACACATTTGACGCAATGACTACAAAAAGACCATATCACGGTGCCCTGAATGACAATGAAGCTATTGAGGAAATAAAACGTTGTTCAGGCTTTCAATTTGATAAAGATGTTGTAGATGCCTTTCTTGAAACCTGTGAAAATGGTGAGATTAAAGATATAATGAATAGTAATATAGATCTGTTTAATAAAAAACATAAATTGATTCTTCGTTAATAATATTGAGAATCATGTTGTATAACTCGTTGAGCGTAACATAAAATCTCAATTTAACCTGAATTATATCATTCCAGCTTGGCTGCCTGCCCGGTCAGGGAGCTCAGCCAGGCTATTCCACTACTCCATTATTTCAGGAGCCCAATTGTTTAAGTGAAGCTTAAGCTAAGTTCAACCTATGTCATACCAAAAATCCATATCCTATCTCTATGGGCTACAGAAATTTGGGATAAAGTTTGGTCTTGCTAAAATATCAAATCTTCTTGCTTCTCTTGATAACCCACAAAATAAAATGCCTTCGATCCATATTGCCGGAACTAACGGTAAAGGATCTACTGCTGCTTTTCTTTCTTCCATATTGTCGAAGGCAGGTTATAGAGTAGGCATCTATACCTCTCCCCACCTTACCAGCTTTACTGAGAGAATAAAGATCGGCAGCAAAGAAATCAGCAAAAAGGATGTCGACAGACTGACGATACTTCTGAGAAAAAATGTGAATAAAATAGATAGTATAACTTTTTTTGAATTTGCTACGGCTATGGCATTATTTTATTTTGCTGAGAAAAATGTTGATTTATGCATCCTGGAAGTGGGAATGGGAGGCAGGCTGGATGCAACAAACGTTGTATCTCCTCTCCTCTCTATTATTACCAACATTTCTAAGGAACATGAATACTATCTTGGTAACAGTCTTTTGGAGATCGCTAATGAAAAAGCAGGTATAATTAAGAAAAAAAGTGTTCTGATATCAGGAGTAACTCAGGCTAAAGTGCTTTCTCTGTTCATAAATAAATGCCGTACTTTACAAACTGAGTTTTATTGCCTGGGAAGTAACTTTTCCTTTATCGCAAAAAAAAACAATTATTTGAATTACCGTGGTATAAATTGTAACCTGGAAGATATAAAAATAGGTCTTTTAGGAGATCACCAGCTTAAAAATGCCGCTATTGCATTAGCAGCAATAGAAATACTAAGAGTGAAAAGATACCATATAGAAGACAAGGCTATCTATGGGGGTTTAAGTGGAGTCTGCTGGCCTGGAAGACTTGAGGTAGTTAACGATTTACCGCTTATAATTCTTGATGGTGCTCACAACCCGGTGGCAATGAGAAATCTTAAAAAGGCACTCCTGAAATGCTTTGATTTTAAAAAATTAATTCTCGTTTTGGGAATTATGGAAGATAAGAATATAATGGGGATGTTAAAGGGAATAGTTCCTGCTGCTCATAGGGTTATTCTTTGTAAACCAAACATGGACCGAGCTGCTTCCACAATAAGCCTTGTCAGAATGATAAAGAATTTTAAAGTAAATTATCATCAAATTGAAGATGTAAAACAGGCTACTCTCTATGCATTATCGACTGCTCATAAAAATGATTTGATTTGTGTAACTGGATCCTTATTTACATTAGGTGAAGCAAGGGGTATATTCAAAAAGAAATCTCATATCAATTGATATAATAGTGATAATGTGATAGCGTTCAATCGTTATTACTTAGAACACATTACAATTCCGAGGTTGCCAGAGGCAACCGAAGCAATCTTTTAAAAAGACTCAGTCTTTAGTTGAAATATTAAAATGATTAGACTAATTTTTAAAACAACAATTCTCATATTTCTCTCCTCACATCTTTCAATGGCAAAGCAAACTCCTTTCCTGCCTAAATTTAGCACAGGGGAGAAGGTCAGTATTAAAGCTGACAAGATGTATTATGAACAAAAAACAAATCTATACTTTGCTGAAGGAAGCGTTGTAATACAGCAAGAGAATACAACCTTGAAAGCCGATAAGGTTATCTTGAATACTTCTACTCAAGATGCAAAAGCAATTGGGAAAGTTTCTTTAACAGAAGGAGAGAATATACTGAATTGTGAAAGGCTGGATGTTAATTTAACTACAAAAATCGGAAAAATCTCCCAGGCAACCTTGTTTATGAAAGAAAATAATTATCACATTTCAGGGCAACATTTTGAAAAGCTTGGTGAAAACAGATACAGAGTTTTAAACGGTACTGTGACGACATGTGATAGAGAGGTTCCAGATTGGAAGATTACTGGTGGTGAGATTGATGTAACACTAGAAGGTTTTGCTACATTAAAAAAGAGCACTTTTCAAATTAAAAACATTCCAATCATTTATTCTCCTTATTTAATTTATCCGGTTAAAATCAAGAGGCAGAGTGGTTTTCTAATGCCTGGTTTGAATTATTCCAGCAGTGATGGTGTTGAGATTAATAACAGCTTCTTTTGGGCAATCTCAGGTAATAGCGACGCAACATTTTATCTCGATTATACAAGTGAGAAAGGGGTAGGGGAGGGGGTAGAATTACGCTATGTTCTGAATGAACGAAGCAAAGGTAAGTTTTATCAATACTACATTGAAGAAAGTAGCAGCTACTTTAAAGATGAATATAAAGAGACCTACGGACGACATAGAAAAAGAGCCATTATTGATTATGAGGGGGAACACTACTTTAGCGATACATCATATGCAAAAGCTAAAATGATTTGGCTTAGCGACAGAAAAATTTATAAGGATTATGGGAAAGAGATTAGGCGTTCTAAAAGCGAGTGGGACAGGGTAAGCCTCAGATCAAGAGAGAAAAACAGGTCGTTTATGTTTTTTACTAAAAACTGGTCACAATACAACTTAACAGCAGAAGTGGATCATTACAAAGATTTAATTAAAAAAGATCGCACCACCCTTCAAAGATTACCTAAAATAAGTTTTTCTGGAAAGAGGCAGAACATAACTGGAACGCCACTGTTTTTCAAATTTGATTCAGAATACGATTATTTTAGACGTCATCATGGAATAGAAGGTCAAAGACTTGATCTTTTTCCTAAAATATCATGGCCTTTTAATTTTAGAAATTACGTTAAATTTACACCGGAAATTGGAGTGAAAGGTTTATTTGGTTTTGGCTTGAGCAGGAACAAAGGCTTCAAGAATCAGGAAGGGGTGCTTGATGCTAATGCGGAATTATCTACGACTGTTCTTAAGGTTTATCATTTTCCTGGGAAAAGGATTGCTAAACTAAAGCACACTATTGAACCAAATATATTTTACCAATATCATCCGGAAGAAGATCAGGAAGACTTTCCCCTTTTTGAACCAATTGATAATTTTTATAAGAAAAATGCCGTCACTTATTCCCTTATCAACAAGTTTACAGCAAAGGTTTTGCAACCTGACGGCAGCTATTCTGAACAGGAGCTGGGTTATTTTAAAATAAGTCAGAGTTACTATTTTACACACCCTGATTTTGATTCATATTATACTCAATATGATTACTACCCAGATTGGGCTTTTGCAACTGAAGGCTATAATGGACATAACGTATCAGATATTTTTTCTGAATTGAGATTTAGAATTAATTATTATGCCTATTTTAAAGCCCACTTGAGCTTCAACCCATATGACAATAATTTAGGTTTTTACGATGCATTTCTCTTAATGGAAAACAAAAGGAAAGATTATCTTCGCCTGGAATATCGTTATGTAAGACATCAGTTGGAAGGATATCGAATTAAGGCACGATTTAAACTTAACAATTCATGGTCTGCCTATTATGAAACACGTCGTTCAGAATATAATTCTAAAACTCTGGATTCACTTTACGGTTTTGAGTATTATGCTCAGTGCTGGAGTGTAAGATTCAATATAGAAGAAAAGGCTAAACAAGATGGGAGAGATAGAGAGATGGAATACGCTATACTCTTCAGTTTAGCAGGACTGGGTAAGCTGGGCGAAATCGGGGGATCTATGGACTAGACCTAGGAGTTTTTTATGAAGAACAAGGTATTCTTCGCAAACATGAGAACAAGTGCTAATAATAATTTTTTTAATAAGCTAGATCTCCTGCTAGAAAAAATTGGTATTGAGTCAAGAATTAAAAAAATAGTCTGATTGCCGTAAAACTCCACTTTGGAGAAAGGGGTAATACGGCTTTTATTCCTCCAATATTTGTGAGGAAAATAGTTGATAAGGTAAAACAATACGAAGGCGCCGTTTGTCAAGGTAGTTGTCACCTGAAAGTTTTCATTTAAGCTACCTCAC
>CAZOKO010000069.1:0-14648 GCA_964580455.1 uncultured Thermodesulfobacteriota bacterium
ATTTCTTCAAATCATTCATCATCTCACATATTTCAGCATTTTTATCTAAACATTAAATCAAATCATGACGATATGTATTTAGTATTTGCAGTATCAATTTTATTTTAAAATAATTCCATTCACTCAACAGTTAGGAACAAACAGGGAGCTGGGTATTATTATGCTCCAATTCTTTAAAGGAAGTTGCTATGTTTAAACAATTAAATCTGCTACTTATCAGCTATATGATAATCCTGCCGTTTATTTTTGCTTCTTACAGTCAGGCAAGACATCCAAGGCCAGGGCCTAATTTTATTTGGGTAAAGCCACACGATACATCAAATGGTACTTCAATACCTGGCCATTGGAAATACGTTGGATCTGCCAAAAAAGAGAAGGTCTGGGTGCCGGGGCACTATTCCCCCAATGGAAAGTGGCTATCAGGACACTGGAAATCATTATCTCCCTCAAAAAAAGGCTCCGCATGGGTTCCTGGTCACTATAGCCCTAAAGGACGCTGGGTACCCGGTCATTGGTACAAATCAATCAGGTGAAATTTTATCATGAAAGAAAACATTCCAGTAAAAGATGCCAAACCAGGAATGGTTTTGGACAAAACCGTGACAAACGATAAAGGCATGGCTCTTTGTGCTGAAGGAACAGCTCTTACAAAAGACCTTATAGATCGTTTCACACAGATGGAAATAGACATTATCTTCACAGAAAACAATAAAGAAATGTCTCAGGAGGAATATCTTGCCCTCAAAGAAAAAATAGTAAAACGCTTTGCCGCATCAACTGACCCAAATTCCCTGTTAGGAAAACTCAAAACGGTGTTGCTAAAACATCTGGAGTCCCAAAAAGGATAACCATAAAGATGGAAAATGAAGTTATTTTAGATAAAGCCTCTTTTCGTAAAAAGGTTGAACAGCTATCCAATCTGCCCACACTCCCTAACTTACTCGATAAATTTACCAGAATGCTGAAAGATCCAAATACTTCCATGGCTGCTTTTGGGAAAGAACTGAGTAAAGATCAAACGCTGACCAGCAAAATTTTAAAGCTGGTCAACTCTGCCTTCTATGGATTTCCAGGCAGGATCAGCACCGTCACCCATGCGCTGGTACTGCTGGGATATGATGCTCTTAAAGGGCTGATCATCAGCTCAAACATTTTCGAAAATCTCTCTCCTGGAGCCTACCCACTATGGCGTCATTCCATAGCTGTTTCTTTAGCAAGCAGGGCCATTGCCAGGGAATTATCACTTCCAGACATAGAGGAATTTGCGGTCGCCGGTCTCCTGCATGACATTGGCAAAGTCATACTTCATATTGAAGCCCCCGAAGAATATATGGCAGTCACTAAACATGCCCATAAAGCAAATCTACCTATATGTCAGGCTGAATCTGAAATCCTGGGCTTTGACCATGCCAATATTGGCCTGTGGGTCTGCGAAGAGTGGAAGTTACCTAAAAAACTTACCATTCCCATCGGGTATCACCACATACCCGGCAAATCAAAAGAATACCAGATACGCATAGCTGTAGTAACCACGGCAGATATATTAGTTCGGGGGATGGGGGGTGGAGATGAAGATGATATTCCCTTGGAAGCACCCGATCCCATCATCGAAGAACAAGTTCCACTGACTTTGGAACAAATACGAAAACTCGTAGAAGAAATCGAACCTGAGTTTGAAAGTCTAAAACATCTCGCTCCTGAATAAATAAATTGAAGCAAGTAGCCACAGGAAAAAGAATCTTATGTCTTCACGAAGAAGATTATGCCTACGACACAATCAGACAAATATTATCTGATAAAGGCTACTTCGTATACGACTATCCAGACGCTAACGCAGCGTTCGCCCACATTTATAATGAACCACCTGATGTCATGGTAGTATCTACCAAAACTCCTGGGTGGGAAGAATTTATGACCCGCATAAAAAATGACTCCGTCTACAAACACCTTCCTTTAATACTCTTAACAAGAGAAAAAATGCTCACCTCTCTTCTATCACTTCCGGACATTTCCTGTGATGATTTCCTTTTGTATCCAGCCACACCGGAAGAAGTGCTGCTCCGTGTGCGGCTCAGAGAATCCTATGCCACCTCTAACTTGGATGCCAATCCCCTGACTCGCCTACCAGGTAACTACACTATCATGGCTACTATCCAAAAGACCATAAGACAAAAAAATGAATCTTCTCTGTGTTACCTGGATCTGGATAACTTCAAGGCTTTTAATGACCGCTACGGATTTGTCAGAGGTGATGAAGCAATCCGCATGACCGCCCGTATTATTACAAATGTTGTACGTAGAATGCATCCGGACAGCTTTGTAGGACATGTCGGTGGAGACGATTTCTTCTTTGTCATTCCCTCTCAAGTCACCAAAGAATGCTGCGAGCAAATAATCCAGAACTTTGACCTTGTCATCCCTACTCTCATCAATGATGAAGATCGAGTGCGTGGTTACATCGAAAGCAAAGATCGCAAAGGAAACCCTCAACGTTTCCCCCTGCTCTCTCTATCCATAGCAGTCATTGATTTAAACACTACCAAAGTTGAACATACTGGAGAAGTATCTGCCATAGCCGGTGAATTAAAAAAAACAGTAAAAAAACTTAAAGGATCGAACTATCTGATAAACCGCAGGAAGTCTTAGTGAGAAGATATTGGTTTTAACCTGCCTATTAAGTAAACTACATATCATTTTCTTTACCACATCAAAAATCTTTTCCAAATAAAATTCCACAACCTCAACAAAAACTTCTCTTTACATTCTCAATTAAAATTGCTAATTGTGACTTGAAATCTGTTTTGCCAAGCAAATCAAACCCAATAATCAATTCATTACTGAAGGAGGGGATATGCCTAATGCAAAGATATCCCCAAAAACCAGTTTTACCATCCCAAAACAAGGAGATGATCATGACAGAAAATTCACAAACTGCACCGCAAGAATCAACTGCACCAGGCACCAGTGGAAAAGCCGATCTTGGAAAACGATTCATCGCTGGAATAATTGATGCGGCTATTGCAGCAGTAGTCGGGTTTATTCCTGTAATTGGAGGGTTCATCGGGGCCGCTTACATGCTATTGCGAGACGGGCTTAACTATGAATTTATGGATCATCGCTCCGTAGGCAAAAAATTAATGAAACTGCGCCCTGTTGCTTTAGACGGAGGAACAATAGATATTAATGCTTCCGTCAAACGCAATTGGATGTTTGCCTTGGGAGCAGTTACCCAGGTATTAGTTATTATCCCGGTCTTCGGCTGGGTGTTAATACCGATAATAGGACTGGCGGCACTTATCATAGTTGTTGTAGAAATTGTCCTGGTGTTTAACGACGGGGAAGGCCGCCGCTGGGGCGATAAACTGGCAAACACCAAAGTTATCGAGGTAAACGAATAGCGGAGGGGGCCATACTCTTAACTGACACAGGTGGTAAACTGCGATCTATAACGCATACTCTTCAGGAAATAGCTTAAATGACAGTACATCCTTTAGCAGGAAAACCGGCTCCCCGATCCATGTTAATAAATGTTCCACGGTTAATAAGCTCTTACTATACCGGACATCCTGATGTTTCAGACACCACACAACTGGTAGCGTTTGGAACTTCCGGACATAGAGGTTCTTCTTTTAAAAAAAGTTTTACTGAAGACCATATATTGTCTATAACCCAGGCAATCTGCTATTATAGAAAAGAAAATGGTATCGATGGCCCCCTCTTCCTTGGAATGGATACCCACGCACTTTCAGAACCAGCTCATGCAACTGCTCTGGAAGTGTTTGCAGCCCATGGCATTGATGTGATGATACAAAAAGAGTTAGGCTACACGCCTACTCCGGTCATTTCCCACGCCATTCTTACCTACAATCAGGGAAGAAAATCAGGCTTAGCTGATGGAATAGTTATTACTCCATCTCATAATCCCCCCGACAACGGAGGGATTAAATACAACCCTCCTCAGGGCGGTCCTGCTGATACAGATATCACTCAATGGATAGAAGATAAAGCCAACAATCTCTTAAAGGCCGACAACAAAGATATCAAGAGGGTCCCTTATGAAAAGGCTATCAGAGCTGCTACAACACATGACTATGACTATATTGAGCCCTATGTCGCAGATCTTGAAAATATAATAGATATGGATGCTATACGATCTGCTGGCCTTAAGCTCGGCGCAGACGCACTGGGGGGCTCAGGACTGGCATTTTGGGAACCGATTGCTGAACGTTACGGATTAAATATCGATGTGGTTAACCATGTAGCGGATCCCACATTTAGTTTCATGACCGTCGACAAAGATGGAAAAATAAGAATAGATTGCTCTTCCCCCTATGCCATGGCGAGTCTTATTGGACTGAAGGATAAGTACGACATAGCTTTTGGGAATGATCCTGACTACGACCGACATGGAATTGTTACACCAAGTTCAGGTCTCATGAATCCCAACCACTATTTGTCAGTAGCTATCTGGTATCTATTCCAGAACAGAAGGGGATGGAGAACCGATGCAGCAATCGGCAAGACTTTAGTCAGCAGCTCTATGATAGACAGAGTAGCAAAGCATCTCAAGAGAAAATTGTTCGAAGTACCAGTTGGATTTAAGTGGGTTGTGGATGGTCTTCTAGAAGGATCATATGGTTTTGGCGGAGAAGAAAGTGCCGGTGCCTCCTTTTTAAGAAAGGATGGAACTGTCTGGACCACTGATAAAGATGGGTTCATCATGGACCTGCTCGCAGCGGAAATTACCGCTAAGACCGAACGCGACCCCAGTGAACAGTATGCCTCCCTTGTAGAAACGTTTGGCAATCCTGTATATGAAAGAATCGACGCAGCCGCAACGCCGGCACAAAAGGCCGTCCTAAAAAAACTTTCACCTAATCAAATTACCGCTTCTGTCCTGGCTGGAGAAAAAATCCTGGCAACACTGACTGAGGCTCCTGGTAATGGTGCCCCAATTGGAGGTCTTAAGGTTGTAACCGAAAATGGCTGGTTCGCTGCTCGGCCTTCAGGCACCGAAGATATCTATAAAGTATATGCAGAAAGTTTTAAGGGGAAAGAACACCTCACCCAAATTCAAGAAGAAGCACAAGCAGTTATCAGTGCCACATTCAGTTCAGCGGGAGTATGACACTATCCCGTGATTGGTATCATATTCCTTGTGCAAGACTTGAAGGTAAACGTCCTCATAACAATCCAATTCCTTTTCCTGGGAATGATTTTGTACGACAAGGTCTTTACCAGCCTTCCCCATCTTCTTCCGCAATGATAGGTCGGATATCAGTTTTAGAGCTGCTCGCGTTAAAGCTTGCCGTTCATTGGCCGGAAAAAGAAGTCCATTTATACTGTCCTTAACCAACGATCGATTTCCTGTAGTTGAGCTTGCCAACACGGGAAGTCCTGCGGTCATTGCCTCCAGTATAGCACCAGACATACCCTCATGAAATGAAGTGTTCAGAAAAACATCGGCCGCTTTCATTAACTTTCGCACTTCTAAATAGGGCAGTTCTCCCAAATAGCTAAAACAACTCAGTTGCCTGCCCAGTTCCAAAACACGATCTGTCTCCTCCCTGTCAATGGTGGGGCCGACCAGTAACAGTTTTATATTGGTGGTTTTACATTCAACCTCGTAAAAAGCTTCAAGTGCACATCCAATATTTTTTACCGGCCGAAGCCCAGATATCATCAAAAACACTGTTTGGTTCTGATCAATTCCATATTTTTTGCGCACAGAAACCCTGTCATGAGTCGTTCTCAAAAAAGTAACACCCTGTTTGATAACAATAATCTTGTTTCGAATTAGGGGGAGAGATGTGCATAACGATCGTTGTGCCTCATCGTGAAAAACGACCAGGGTATCTGCATCTATCAAGCTTTCTTTTATATGCGCGGCCGGTTCCGCAATATTACACCACGTATTGTAGTCTGTACCTGTAAGGGTAATGATCCAGGGTATCGATTGACTATTTCTGAAATCACACATCCATTTATAGGGTCTCGACGCATTAAAACTATGGACAATATCTGGAGAGAACTTTGCTGCCAAATCAGGGTCATCTTTTGTTGCATTGAATATGGCAACATCATATCCCCTTTTAGTTAAACCTTCTTTGAGACGTTCAACCAGAATGCTGTTTCCGCAATAAAAAGGTAGCGTATAAGAACTGACTAAAGCTATTCTAATCATAGTCAAATATCATTATAGGAGATTAAATTTACATCGCAATTCCTGATATCCTGGAGAACAGAGGAATGTGTGAGGGCAAACAGTTCCCGCTCTCGTTCCAACGTTGAAAATCCACTACTAGTAGGAATAGCATATCCAGGATGACACATCAACTCTGTAATTCCTTCCGGAAGACTTTTGATAAACGATTTAAGTGATTTCACGCTTGAAACGCGGGGATACTGAATACCCGCAAAGTAATCAGGAAAACGCAATCCATATTCCTTAAAAACCAAACGTGCTTTTTTTGAGATATTTCCTATTAATTGTTTCTTTACCATATCAGTTCTGAAATAGTATAGCATATTTATGAATGACTCATAGGGCAACCTGATTTTGGATATGCCAAAATCGTTTGCAAGACGAGCAACAACCATCGCAATATCAGGGAAAATGTGTATATGATTGTTTCCATCTATATGGCCGGGAGTAATACCCGCTTTTTGTAATCGATTAATCTGGGCCGCAAATTCATCTTCCACCTCCCTTAAATTATAGCTATGGAAAAGTGCTTTCCACCATGCTTTCTGCTTTTTGAAGAACTGACCATTACTATTTACAAGCGTTTTCGCCTGTTTTGTTATGGGGACACCTTTAGTCAGGTTTAAATGGATACCTACCCTTGAGTCAAATACTGTCTTCAAATCTGATAGCGTAGTATGCTCCCATTCTAAATTGGAAATCACTGTTACACTGGTAACAATCCCATCCTGGGCTGCCCGTAAGATACCCTGGTTTCTTGCCCTGTCGGTATTGTAATCATCAGCGTTCACTATGAGATATTTCTTTGCCATGTCTTACCGCACGAACGTTCAAGACCACAGTTAAAAAAAGGAATGTATTTTAGAGCTTGTATGTCCCATGTCCATTGCTCCTCAATGGTTCTTCGGGCATGCTTACCCATTTCAATTCTCAGATCCTGATTGTCCCGAAGGCATATAATTGCCTCACGGATAGAAGATACACTGCGTTCAACCAAAACTCCATTCACATTGTGTTCAATAAGCTCGGGAGCAATTCCAACCCTGGTAGATATTACCGGAATCCCACAGGCTGAAGCCTCAAGTAGCGGGTGCGGACCACCTTCAGTCCGGCTGGCACATATATAGGCATCGAGTCCATGATAAAAAGAAACCATCTCATTAAACATGCGCCATTTAGTTTCTCTTGCCGCCATCTTGAATGTCACTCCAGATATATCTTTAAGAGCTGGTAGGATAAGATCTTCAATCCCCCGTTTCCCCGGATGATTATTCGTGGAACCTGCCCATCCCAAAATAAGTTGTCCTGGTGGGGAAGAGAAGGAACCATGTGGACGTGGATGAAACAGATGATGATCCACACCGTGTGGTGTATGAATAAGGGCAGGATGGAGATCTTGAAAGACATCATAGAGAATCAGAGATGGTACATTCAGCGCAGCATAATTTTGCAAATATTCAATAATCTCCTTTGAAGGAGGAAGGCCACATCCTCCGTCCCATTTAAAATGACTTCGCACGCCGGATACAGTGTTCCCTGGAAATTGAACTTCAATCCCTGCATCTATAAATTGCCGCCAGTAGGTTATATAGACAAGATCAAAATTTCCCAAGCGGATTTTTTCTTCGGCATCCCGGTTGAAGACTTTTTCAAAGTCATAGTGATCTTTTAGTCGGACTGCAACATTACTTGCTGTATGATCAAGAGCCCATCCGGGAACATCAACTATGATAGTGATTTTTGGTTTCATCTCGTACACCTAAAGCTTAGCACAGTAAAACCAGATTGGATAATAGTAACATCCTTCGCGTTCAACAATTTCAGATATCCCATGGCGCATGAGATTCAGTAAATAATCCGTTAATCCGACAGCAAGTTCCTCCAAATGAGCAGGCTCAAGCTCTCTTTCCACTGTCTTGATAATATTCCACTTGAATCCCAATTCCGCGAGTGCATAACGGATTCTTGATGGGTAAGCCAGTCCTGAATGCACGAAATACAACCGTGATCCCTTTTCTCCAAGCATAAAACTTGCTTGTCTTATAATTTTCAAAATGACATCAGTTCCATCAGGACCACCATACCGCCAGGGATTGAAATTTGTCGAATAGGGCATTTGGGGAGGAAGGGTAAGAATGATATCTGCATGTTCATGCTCAACAGGGTCAAGACAGTATCCTTTAAGAGTAGTTATGTTATTTATACCATTGATACGGGCATTGTGTTGTGTCCAGTTTATGGCTTCAATTACAGGATCAATACAAAATACTTCAGCGGCACCCAGCAGTGATGCAACAATCCCAATATATCCGGTTCCACATCCCACATCAACTACTCTATCTCCCGGGATCACATTCATAATATCACAAAGCATGCCCGTAAGGGGACCAGGCTGATAAATATGTTCATCAAACTCAATGGTTAGCGAGACTTCTTGATGGGTAACATTTATACTCTTCATTACAACCGTTCAAAAATAACAAAAGATGCTGGATTCTGGATGCAATTTCAATACATAACGATGTGTGATGTGAGATCTGCGATATGGGATAAAAATAGCATTTTCAATCTCACATCTCAGATCCCATATCTCATATCTTGTATCTCTAGTTTTTCTTCATAATCTTCGTGGTTAGAATTTTTTTAATATTCGGATTTAGCCTGAACATGGCTTTTTGTTCAGGCTTTATATAACATAAAACATTTAGTCCTCCAGTTCAATAAGTATATAAAATAATCCTTATCCTAAACAGATTTTAAAAAAAAAGCGTTTTCTTAGACGGGAGTAACTGGCAAATTATCCTTGACAAAAACTGTTGATTTATTTGACAATTACAATATCAATTTATCCAGACTACTAAATATAGTAGTTAGCACCCAGAGGGAAATTGAAGGGCATTTTTCAATAACAAATGAAGCTTATATGTACTCTTTTAGAAGTTATTTCTTCGTTGAAGGGAGCAACTGTTGATTCATGCCGTGGACCATATCAACCTGGTGGTTTCTGATCTGGAGCGGTCGGTTAGATTCTATACCGAATTGCTGGGATTTAAAGAAGTTCGAAGGGCTCACCTTGAGGGAAAATGGATAGAATCTATCATAGGGCTTAAGGGTGTTCGTGCCAATGTGGTGTATATATTAGCACCAGCGGGAGAACCCCGCTTGGAACTGCTTTGTTATGAATCACCTCAAGGTGAATCAATTCTGGAAAATTCCCTGGCAAACACGCCAGGTTTGCGACATATTGCTCTCAAGGTCGAAGATATACAAAAAGCTGTAAAGCGCCTGAAAGAAGCAGGGGTGAAAATCATCGGTGAAACTGTTGAGGTACCAGAAAGTGTTGTAAGACATGATGCAGGACATAAAACACTTTGCTATTTCCTCGACCCGGACGGGATTTTGTTAGAACTGGCAGAGTATCGTTGAAATAAGAAAGGAGTAATGTAATGATACAGAATACTATTGAAAAAATTGAAAACAAGGTTAAGAAAATTGATTCCCTCAAAGACGAAAGCAAGACTCAGTTACTGAATCTACTTTCGACTCTGAAATCAGAGATTACAGAGCTTTCTAAGACCAAGGGAGAACAGGCAGAAAGCATCATGGGTTTTGCCGAAATCTCAACCCATGAAGCAACACGGCAGGATAAAAATCCACAGCTTTTGGAATTATCCATAGATGGCCTGTCCTCATCGGTTAAAGGGTTTGAGGTGTCACATCCAAGCCTGGTGGGAACTGTAAACTCGATCTGCGTTATGCTATCAAATTTGGGAATATAAACCCAAATAATGCATTTGAAACCACAGAGGGCACAGCGCAGCATAGCCGCAACCAAAATGAATTTAACCACGAAGGGCACGAAGAAACACGAAGAATTAAACTAAACTTGATGCTCCAGTTAAGATTCAAAAATCGAGTCACTCCCGCGGAAGCGGGAGTCCATAAGAACCTGAAACCACTGGATTCCTGCTTTCGCAGGAATGACAAATAAAAAGCATATTGGACTTTTTGCGAAACAGATACGTTTAGTTTCATTCTTCGTGGCCTTCGTGTTCTTCGTGGTTGAATGTGGGTGTCATAAAACAATGGCGAATTTTTGAAAGAATAAAATATCTTCATATGAAAAACTCTTTATTATTCATAGTTTTTTGCTTTATCCTCACAACAGAGTGTTTAGGACAACAGGGACTAAAAACCAATCTTACACTTTATGCAATTGCCGAGTTACCCACCCCTGTATTAAACACTCCGGATTTTTCTTCTGTTTTTGGTAACAAGGATGGGAAAACGCTTCATCTTGATGGCTCCGGGTTAATACGTGAGGTTGAGTTTATAGCCTTGCCAAAAACTGTCTTCAAGATAGAAAATATAATCAACAAAAGAAACACTACTATATACAAAATAACCACCGATGATTATCCTTATCCCACACAAAAAGGCTACTTTATAGAGAAGAGGTTTGTAAAAACGGTGGACTACAAACCTCCCAACCGATTAAAGAGATTGCCAGAAAAGAAAGTTATTATCAATAAGCTATTATCTTCAAAGGGCAGTAATTATATATGGGGTGGAAATTATAAAGCGGGAATAGCACAGATGCTTTCCTTTTATCCTCCTTCCCCCACTATAGACACTGAGTTAAAAGATCAGTGGATGTTAAAAGGGGTGGATTGTTCCGGCCTTCTTTATGAAGCGACCAATGGATATACACCGAGAAATACAAGTTCACTGTTATCTTTTGGAGAACCTGTTAAGATAGCCGATTTGAGTGCCAATCAGATTATGCAAAAAATAAAACCGCTGGATATAATCGTCTGGAAGGGGCATGTTATTATTATTCTTGACAGGGAGCGGACAATCGAGAGCCGTCTGGATTATAACAAGGAAAAAGAGGGGAATCAGGGTGGAGCAAGAATTCGAGATCTTAAAGAAGTCTTAACTGAAACTCTAAGAACAAAGATACCTGTTAACAATTATGTAGATGAAGTTAAAGAAGGCAGGAAAAAGTTTGTTGTTCGCAGGTGGCATAGTATTATGCTAAACAAACAAGATTCAGGGATTTAGGTATTGGGGAATTGAGGGATTGATCTTCTGGTTCCTGGATCCCTGCTTAAGTTTATCCCGTACTTGATACGGGGCAGGGATGGCAGATAAGGATGGAACCGATTGAAAAAACATGTCATTCCCGCGCAAGCGGGAATCCAGTATTGTTAACAATTTCAGCAAAGGCATTCAACTGGAGATTTCTGGATAAGCAGATTCTAATATTATTCCTGTTTCTTGAAATGATAGTTAACCTGACAAAGTAAAGAGCAACTATGTTCGCAGATATCAATCTGAGAAAACTTACAGAGATGACGACTCCGGAAAGGACTTTTCTGAGTGTTTATCTCGCTGGACCACGTTCCACGACAGGTCTTAAAAACAGATTTCAGAAAATGCGTCGTGTTTTAAAAGGCGGACGTGTCGAAAAGGACGAGCGGGAACACTTCGACGAAAATGTCAAGGCCGTCTCCAACTATCTTGAAAGAAACCCACTTCAGTCTGGCTCACTTTGTATTTTCTCATGCTGGGCGCTAGACTTCTTCCAGGCCATTCCTCTGACGGCATTGGTTAACGACCTTGTATGGATCGATTCTTCACCATACATCAGGCCTCTTGCCGAACTTCAGGAGGAATACGAGAATGTAGCTGTTGTCATTGCTGACAACAAGAAAACACGAATCTTCCTCATCTCTTCGGCTATGGCAGGCACCGAAGAAGTCATCAAGGGTAATGTAAAGAACCACGTCAGGAAGGGGGGCTGGTCTCAGCAGCGATACGAGCGTCGCCGCGACAAGCAATTGCTACTGTATGCACGTGAAATTGCAGACGCACTTTTAAATCTCAGTAAAGAGGAAAAATTCAGACGTATCCTACTTGTGGGTGGCAAGGAAATATTGCGCATAGTTCATGATAACCTGCATCCGTCTTTACAGGACAAGGTTGCTGAAAAGGCTCTGGATTTAGGCAAAGGGGAAGGAACTGTCAACAAAGACATACTGGACCTGTTCTTCGAGCAGGAACGCCGGTCTGAACAGGACCTCTGGGAAAAGATCCGTGCTGAATATCTGCGTGGTGGCCTGGGTGTCGTGGGGCTGGACGAGGTGCTAGCTGCCGCAAAAGAGGGGCGGGTAGAAGAGATGATTGTCAACCGCACATTTAAGCCTGAGGGGAGGCGCTGCCGCGACTGCGAAAACCTCGACAGCGACGTAGTAGCAACATGTTCGACTTGCGGTTCGAAATCTCTGTTTGAGGTTGATTTGGTAAATGAGATAGTAGAACTGCTAAAGCTTTCGGGTGCGGAAGTAGATTTTGCGGATCCCATTCAAACACTTGTGGATGCCGGAGAGATCGCAGCCCTCCTGCGATATAAAGCTTGACAAAACGTGGACTATAAAAAGGAGGAACCATAATGAGGGATGATCAAAAAACCAAAGAGCAGCTAATAGATGAGCTGGAGATGCATCGTCAACGGGTAGCAGAACTCGAATCGAAGATTGAGAGATTAGAATCAAAGGAGGAAATTGGCTCAAAAAAATCACTAGCTCGCCATCCTCGTGTTAAGATTGATGCAGATATTGAGTTCACAGGTGATTTCGATATCGTAAAAGCAAAAGGGATTAATTTCTCCGAAGGGGGCATATGTTTCGAGCTTACCAGATCCCTTCCTTTTGAAATGAAATTTGAACTTGAGGGGGAAATTCGCGATTACCGGGCACACCTCATCTGGATGAAGAGATTCCCTGAAGGCGGATACCGTTTCGGGCTTCAATTTGTTCAACCCGAACCGCACCCTGAAATTTGATCATAAAATAATTATGACAGTACACAACAAAATCATCGAATTGGTTGAACGCTTTGACCGTAATCTGGAAGCTTATAAGCAAGGCAAATATAACGAGGCTCAGGTACGTTGCGAGTTTATTGACCCATTTTTTGAAGAATTGGGTTGGGATATCTCCAATAAAAAAGGCTATGCCGAAGCCTACAAAGAGGTCGTTCATGAGGACGCCATCAAGGTAGGCCGCGCAACTAAAGCTCCTGATTATAGCTTTCGTGTTGGAGGTGTTCGTAAATTCTTTCTGGAAGCCAAAAAACCCTCGGTTAATATCAAAGACGATACCCACCCAGCCTACCAATTGCGTCGTTATGCCTGGAGCGCCAAACTTCCTCTCAGTATCCTTACCGATTTTGAAGAGTTTACCATCTATGACTGCCGAATCAAGCCCGTAAAAACCGATAAAGCTTCCCACTCCCGCATACTCTATATGAGATACACCGAATATCCCAAACGATGGGATGAAATAGCGGATATCTTATCCCGTGAGGCAATCCTGAAAGGCTCTTTTGATAAGTATGTTGAATCAAAGAAGGGCAAGCGGGGTACAGCCGAGGTTGATGCAGCCTTTTTACAAGAGATTGAACGCTGGCGTGATATCTTGGCCAGGAATATTGCACTGCGGAACCCTAAACTGACTCAACAGGAACTTAACTTCGCTATCCAACGCACCATTGACCGAATCATTTTCCTTCGCATCTGCGAAGACCGGGGTATTGAATTCTATAGCAGGCTTATGGCCTTGCAAAACGGCAATCAAATCTATAAACGGCTGATTGATATCTTTTACCAGGCAGATGATCGTTATAACTCAGGTCTTTTCCATTTCAGGATGGAAAAGGACCGCCATGACGCTCCGGATGCCCTCACACCGAATATAAAGATTGATGACAAGGTACTGAAGGACATTCTTAAAAATCTCTACTATCCTGACAGCCCTTATGAGTTTTCTGTCCTCCCTGCTGACATACTGGGACATGTATATGAACAATTCCTGGGTAAGGTCATTCGCTTGACCCAGTCCCATAGGGCTGTTGTAGAAGACAAACCGGAAGTCAGAAAAGCAGGTGGTGTTTATTATACCCCCACTTACATCGTGGACTACATTGTTCAACAGACAGTAGGCAAGTTGGTTAAGGGTAAAAAGCCCGGTCCGCGAGGGAGCGTTAGTGATATTAGAATATTGGATCCGGCCTGTGGCTCCGGCTCGTTTCTCCTTGGTGCCTATCAATACCTTCTCGATTGGCACAGGGATGCGTACATTAAGGATGGTCCTGAGAAATGGGCACGTGGACGGACACCACGTCTCTACCAAACTGGCAACAGTGAATGGAAATTGACAATCGAAGAGCGCCAGCGCATCCTTCTCAACAACATCCATGGTGTGGATATTGACTCGCAGGCAGTGGAAGTAACCAAGTTATCGCTCCTTCTTAAAGTATTGGAAGGAGAGGATGAACAAACAATAGGACATCAACTGTCTCTGTTCCACAAACGTGTACTGCCGGATCTGGCAAACAACATCAAATGCGGCAACTCACTCATTGGCCCTGACTTTTACGA
>CAZOKO010000070.1:0-14593 GCA_964580455.1 uncultured Thermodesulfobacteriota bacterium
AATTTGCTTTTTTATAATGCGGGGGTTAAATGATTGGTTTTAAAGGAAGTTTTATGGAAATTATTTTGAGTTGCGGAATTGCTGTTCTGCTGCTTGTAATTCAACTTTTTATAGTCCAGCAAAAAGCCAAATTCCCCTCTTTTTTAATTCTCCCCTCAGGAAAAGGGGGGTTAGGGGGGATTTTAAAAGCTTTATTTTTAATCTAAAATCTGTATAGTATTCTCAAAATGCCTTAACATAGAAAGGAATCTATGATTAAAAAGAAGATAGCAAACGCAACCTACCTGCTTTCCACCAACTTCTCTAACCATAAAAAACTCTTTCACGCTATCTCCACAAGGCATGGTGGTGTTAGCAGTAACAACTATGAAAGCCTCAACCTATCTTTTCAGGTTGGTGATGAAGACAACAAAGTAATAAAAAACCATCAGATCTTAAGCCACGCATTGGAATTCGATCTCAGTTCGCTGGTAACCTGTCAGCAGATTCATCAAAACAACTTTGCCCGTGTGGATGGAAGCCACCTCAAAAAAGAGTGTTTTCTTCCCCAAAATGCTATTCCGAAAACAGACGCTTTAGTTACCGACGTCCCTGGCATCACCCTCATGACAAGATATGCGGATTGTGTTCCGCTACTTTTCTACGACCCCAAAACACATACAGTAGCTATAACTCATGCAGGGTGGAAAGGAACACTGGCACACATCGGACAAAAGACAGTTGAGGCTTTAGTTAACCATTATCATTGCCAGCCTCAAAACATACTGGCGGCAATAGGCCCCTCCATCGGTCCCTGTTGCTACCAGATCAACAACACAATGGCAGACCAGGCAACAAAGCAACTTCCTCGGGCTCAGGGATATTTCAGGGAATCTCCAAATGGCAGTCTATACTTCAACCTGTGGCAGGCAAATAAGAAGCAGCTTCAAAGTGCAGGAATAAAAGAATCAAATATTTGTTGTGCTGACCTTTGTACCTCCTGCAACTTTGACCTGTTTTTCTCTTACAGGAAGGGAAAGAAAGTAACGGGTAGATTTGCTGCCTTAATTGGACTTCGTTAATAAAGCTGGATTCAATCCATTACTCCATCATTTTCACCCCGTTAAATGATATCTTTTAAATGTCCATAAACTCTAAAACAATCTGAAGAAGACAACAAAGTGTTTTCCTGTAAAGAATTTATTTAACGGGGCAGGCTATTCCCTGGCCCAGACCGCACCTTATTGGAATAAGCCTTGAATCTTCTATTACAGAATATCAACAGCAGCAAAGGCACTCTACAAGTCGCACCAGGGCAGGCCAGTTGTGAGCGCAGCGAACTATGTTCATTACTTCTTTCTTTCCACTATAGTATCTTTCCTGAAATGCTTATCATCCTTCTCCAGATAATCCAAAGTATAATGGAGCCCTCGGCTCTCTTTTCTTCTTAAGGCACATGTAATAATTAATTCAGATACCATGGCAATGTTTCTCAACTCTATAAGGTCTCCGGTAAGAATAAAATCCCAGTAGTATTCGGTAATCTCCTTTTGCAAAAGATCAATTCTTCTTTTTGCCCTGGCCAGCCTTTTATTGGATCGTACAATCCCCACATAATGCCACATCATCCTTCTAATCTCATCCCAGTTGTGAGAAACCACTATCGATTCATCAATATCCACTGCCTTTCCTGGATCCCATGGTTTGACTGAAGGGAAAGAAAATCCCTTTTCCTTCAATTCTGCTATAGATTTTTGAGCACTCCTGTGAGCAAGCACCAGGGCTTCCAGCAATGAATTACTCGCCAAACGATTTGCACCATGAAGACCTGTACAAGCTACCTCTCCACAGGCATACAACCTTTTAATAGTTGTCTCTCCCTGCAGGTCAGTAACCACCCCGCCACATATATAGTGAGCTGCCGGAACTACAGGAACTGGTGTTATCGACATATCAACGCCAAGCGAAATACACTTATCATAGATATTAGGAAACCTTCTTTTAAGAAAAGACTTGCTCTTATGAGTCATGTCGAGCAGAACATGTTCTGCTCCACTTTTTTTCAGTTCAATGTCAATTGCCCTTGCCACTATATCTCTTGGTGCAAGGCTTTTTAAAGGATGGTATTTTTCCATAAAGGAAGCTCCATCACTTAACTTCAAAGTTCCTCCTTCTCCTCTCAACGCCTCAGAAATCAAAAAATTCTTGGCTTGCGGATGATAAAGGCAGGTAGGATGAAACTGAATAAATTCCATGTTGGATATCCTGGCACCGGTCCGATAGGCCATAGCTACTCCATCTCCAGTTGAAATATCCGGATTACTGGTAAAGATATAAACCTTACCTGCCCCCCCCGTAGCTAATAGTGTAACCCTGGAAATGAAGGTATGAATTTCCTTTGTCCTCCTGTCCAGTACATATGCACCATAACAGACATCTCCATCACTTCTTCTCCCCCTTACTTTTGACTCAGTTATCAGGTTAATGGCAAAGAAATTCTCATGAATCTTAATATTCTGCTGAGATTCCACCTGTTTTACCAGGACTCTCTCCACCTCACGACCTGTAAGGTCTTGAGCATGAACAATTCTCCTTTTGCTGTGCCCCCCTTCCCTTCCCAGATCATAGGAATCTCCTTTCTCACTACTATTCTTAGAAAAATTAACTCCCCACTCAATCAGCTCTTTTATTCTTGAAGGGCCATCTTTAACCACACTCTCCACAGCTTTGGGGTGGGAGAGACCATCTCCAACAGTAAGGGTATCAGCAATATGTGAATCAAAAGAATCATCTGTGCCCAAAACAGAAGCTATCCCCCCCTGTGCATAGTTAGTGCTGGATTCAATCTTCTCCTTCTTGGTAACTATAGCTACAGAACCAAAATTGCACACCTTTAGTGCAAAGCTCAAACCAGCAATCCCACTGCCCAGTATTAAAAAATCAGTTTTAATTTCCATGGGTACCCCTCAGAATCAGGCCACAGATTTCCAGGTTTTTAAACCTTCAATCTCCCAATTCATAAATCTTTCAGTTCTTACTCAAACCAAAATCAAGAGACTTCCTGTCCCCTGAACCCTACCCCCTATAATTAAATTCCACGATCCAAATCAGGCCATATAACTTTATGAAGTTGCAATTGCAACCTCACAGGCAACCTTTCTTCTAAAATCCAGCCCGCTACGTCTTTAGCTTCCAGTCTTGATAAAACAGGTGAGATCAACACCTTACACTTCTCAATAAGTCCGTATGTATCAATGATTCCTTTTGCCCAATCAAAATCTCCTTTATCACTAATAACGAATTTAACTTCATCTTTTCCGGTCAGATAATTAACATTAGAAAAATCCATTTTTTCAGACATACCACTGCCTGGACATTTAATATCCACAATTTTCATAACCCTGCTGTCTAATTTTTTAAGGGTCAAACTGCCGTTGGTTTCAAGCAAAACAGTATATCCTTCTTCAAGCAAAAGGTTAATAAGCAAATAACATTCTTCCTGTAATAAAGGCTCACCTCCTGTGAGCTCAACTAAAGAGATTCCTGATTCTCTCACCTTGTCCATAATCTGATCCAGATCCAACTCTTCTCCACCCTCCAAAGCATAAGGAGTATCACAATATTTGCATCGGAGATTGCATCCGGTCATACGAATAAAGGTACACGGCAATCCACAAAAAGTTGACTCCCCCTGAATACTGGTAAATATCTCTGTAACTTTCATCTCTTAACCTTACTACATCTTACCGCAAAGGACGCTGAGCACGCAGAGAATAGTACTCTGCGCTCTCTGCGGTGAACAATTACAAAAACCATGATAAAATTACCCCCATGAGTTATTTAAGTCAAGAAAAACCATCAGTCGCCCTGCTACTCATCTTATTATTGCCTGAACCTACAATTTCTGATAGACTTCACTTCTTATAGAATGTCATCAGCGTTCACCCCGTTAGAGATAGGAAATGTTTCAGATGGTTTGTAAGCTACCATTTTCATATTTTGATTGCCTGTAGAAATTCACTTTTATTATTTGTTCCCTAAACATTTCCGTAAATATAATTGATATTTCTAACGGTGTAAATCTACGTCCTAAAATAAAGCCTTTATACACTTTAATCATGAAAAACAAGATGCCTACAAGTAATACTTCATCATCTAAAGAACAATGGTTAGAAATCTCTATAGAAATAGATCAGTACCTGCATGACGCCCTGGCTAATTTCTTAATTGAGCTTGAATCAAACGGGGTAATTGTAGATGAAGATATCCCGGATCCATTATCCGGAAAAGTCAAAACAGGCAGGGAAGGCTGTAAACTCATCAGTGCTTATCTAAAAAAAGATGATCATTTAAAGCACAAGATAGATTCTCTTAACCTTTACCTGAAGTCTTTGACTAAACTTCACTCCCTTAAAGATCCCCCCAAGTCAAAGTTAAAAATTATCTGTGAGGAAGATTGGAACAAGAAATGGCAAAAGTTTTTTACCACCACTAGGATAGGCAAGCATATTATTGTAAAACCTTCCTGGGAACTATTCTTTCCAGAAGAAAAGGATATTATCATTGAAATAGACCCGGGGATGGCTTTTGGTACAGGAACCCACGCTACTACCAGAATGTGTCTTGAAGCAATAGAAAATCTCATTTTATATAGTAGCAAACCAGCTCGCTCCATGCTGGACGTTGGCATTGGTTCCGGCATTCTGAGCATCGCCGCTGCAAAAATGGGTATTAAAAGAATAATAGGAATTGATATAGATCCTATTGCCCTGAGTTACGCCAATAAAAACATAGATAAAAACCATGTTGCTGACAGGATTGATGCACGAGAAGTCTCTCTTAATAAATTAAAAGGAAGGTTTGATTTAGTAGTAGCCAACATTCTTACTGATATACTCATTAAACTTCGCAAAGACATTTACAACCATCTTAACAATAACGGCATCCTCATCCTTTCAGGAATACTGACCGAAAACAAATCAAAAATAAGGAAAATATTTGCATCAGAGAAATTATCACTGATAGATTCTAACAAAGATACAGATTGGACATGCCTGGTTTTTCAAAAGCGCCTTTAAAATATCAATCCTCCCCTTTTTCTCAATCCAACTGAGTAAATAAATAAAAAAATAGTGGCATGATTACGAAGGTGTGGTATATCTTTAAAATCAGATACTGGATACTAGATGATAAGATAAAGAGATCTCAAATAAATTGCTCGAAACAAGCTCCACAATTATCCACACGACTGCAAAACGAGATTGCTTCACTTCGTTCGCAATGACAGTTTGGTACTACTATGCAAACTATTAAATGCCTTGAATCTCACTGCACAATTACACTTCACTTGGTAAATTACTGCCAACAATAAAAAGAAATCCGCCATTGAGAGGGAAGCAAATGAAGAAAGTTATGGAAGAATTAAACAGGGCTATGCGCTATCAAAAAAGGGGGGCTTCTAAACCTCCCCAGCAATTTGAAGAACTTGAAGCTACAACGCTATTTTGCTTGAAATGTAAAAAGGCAGTCCCTGTAAGAAAGAAGTTGCTCCTTGCTCTTCCAGATGGAGATAAGTATGATTATTTATGTACACAGTGTGGATCACCCATTGGAAGCAAAACCACAAAAGAGGATACCCTATCCAACTCGTTATAAAATAATAATCCGGGATAGAGTTTTATTCCATGGATAAAAAAATAAGGCAGGTTAGTGATACAAATGCCCAAAGTCTTTTTTACAAGAGAAACCTTCCTCCCCACTATTGATAAGTTCCCTGGCAAACTTCTTTTTACAGTGCATGCACAGATAGGCTGAAAGCTCCTGATAAACATCATCCTCTAATTCCTGAGGATCTACATCTTCCATTTCATTGAGTAGCTCCCCTGTTTCCTCCGGTGGATCTCCTTCAGAGCAAGGAATAAAACCATCAAAGTCAGAAACTATTTCTATGTGAACAATATATTTTAAACTTCCGTCAGGAAGTACTTGTCCACAAAGGGCACATAATTTATCTGTCATTTCATTCACCTCATTTGTTGTAAGCCACAGATTTTCGCAGATTCACCCCGTTAGAAATAAACGATAGTAATTGCGATCTATAGCTTTGTGATACAAAGTTATAGAGTTTGTAAATGGTATAATGTTCCAGCTGGTAACTTGCGGAAACACTTTAGAAAATATAATCCTAAAAATCTTCTGATGCGTTTCCTGTTTCTGACGGGGAATTAGCGGAAAAACATTCTACCAAAAGCAGCGTGTTATGAGTTTCGTGTCGCAAGTTTCTAATGTTTCGTTATAAGCTATCTTTCAACTTGTAACCCGTAACTTTGTTTACAAATTATATATCTCTTCCCCCAGTGTATGAACCCAGTTTTGTTTAAGAACCTTTTCTGCCTCCTCGGTTTTATCTACACCAAGTATCACAATCGCTTGATCACTTACCCTCCCCAAATAAGGATAAAGGTAGTGGACATTAATATTGGCACTCTTAAGGGGTCGAAGTACTGCATTGAGCCCACCGGGATGGTCAGGGGTCTCTACTGCAAGAACATCCGTCTCTTTTACCGCATAGCCATGGGTCTTCAAAATATTGATTGCCTTTTGGGGATCGTCTACTACAAAACGCACCGTACTGATATCAGCAGTGTCAGCAACCGAAATAGCGCGGATATTAACACCTTCATTGCCCATAATTTCGCTGACATTAGAAAGAACTCCAGGTGCATTTTCTAAACTGATAGAAATTTGTTTAACAAACATGTGATTTACCCCTTTGAATAATTAAATCCCATCTCAAGAGCTTCTTTATTTATTTTTAAGAAGCGAGATCTCTTCCCACCCAGTATTACTGGAAGGTTTTTCAGAAGAAGTGGAAAGGATATCAGATTACTAGCCTTGATAAAAACTCCCAATATAATCATATTTGCTACTTTGAGATTCCCAAGTTTTCCTGCCAGTTCACTGGTTGGCACCTCCACCACCTCAATATCTCCCCTCACAGATGTAATGTTTACCATGGAGGAATTAACAAGAATCAAGCCACCTGACTGGACGAGGCTTTGAAATCTTACAAAAGAGGGTTGGTTCATAGAAACAACAAAGTCTGGCTGAGAGGAAACAGGAGAAGCAATCTCTTCATCCGAGACAGAAACAGTACAGTTAGCTGTCCCACCTCTAACTTCCGCACCGTAGGAAGGGAAATAGGTAACGTGCTTACCCTCAAGCATAGCAGCATTTGCCAGGGTATACCCCATGGAAAGAACTCCCTGCCCACCGAACCCTGAAAAAATAGTCTTAATCAACATTTTTTCTCTTTAATCACTCCTAAAGGATACTCTTTTGACATAACCTCATCAATCCACTTACATGATTCCACAGGACTTATCCCCCAGTTGATAGGACACGGTGAAAGGATTTCTACCATTGAGAAACCGCTCTTTTTCAACTGATGCTGAAATGCCTTGGCAATAGCCTTTTTTGCTTTTTTTATGTTAGCCGGGCTATTAACAGCTACACGCTCAAGATAAGACGAGCCTCCCAGAAAAGCCAACACTTCAGAAAACTTTAAAGGATATCCATCTTGAAGCGGGTTTCTTCCCAAAGGAGAAGTAGTAGTTTTCTGATTTATAAGTGAAGTTGGTGCCATCTGACCACCAGTCATCCCATAGACAGCATTATTAACAAAGATTGCGGTGATCAATTCTCCTCTATTGGCAGCATGAAAAGTTTCAGCAGTTCCAATGGCAGCCAGATCACCGTCACCCTGATAGGAAAAGACCAGATTGTCCGGTCTTACTCTTTTAATACCGGTTGCTACTGCTGCTGCACGGCCGTGTGGAGACTCCACTGTATCAACATCAAAATAGTTGTAAGCAACCACAGCACAACCCACGCCTAGAGAACATATGGACTTCTCCCTAAGCTTCATCTCATCGAGAACCTCTGCAATAAGACGATGTATAATACTGTGGCCGCACCCGGGACAATAGTGAAAAGGGGTCTTCTTCAAAGAAGCAGGCCTTGAATATACCTTTTTCATCTCCCTTTTTTCCTCTTTGATTGATAGTAGTGACGCGAAATTATTCTGTACAACTCAACAGGAGTAGGGATAACACCACCTGGCCTACCGTAGAAGTGAACACGCCCTTTACCTTCTAAAGAAAGTCTTACATCTTCAATCATTTGTCCGGCACTCATCTCAAAAACAAAAAAATCATGGATGCGCTTTGCTGTTTCCCGTATTATTTTTGCAGGAAAAGGCCAGAGTGTCATAGGTCGAATCATTCCTACCTTAATGTTTTCTTTTCTCAAACGATTAATAGCTCCCCTGGCAATACGTGCAGCAGTACCGTAAGCCAGAACTACCATTTCAGCATCCTCAAGGAGATAGGTTTCATACCGTACTTCACGTTGTTCAATCTGCTTATATTTTCTAACAAGCTTCCAGTTGTGCTCTTCCTGTTCTTTAGGATCCATGGTGAAAGAGTGAACTACCCTTGAAGGTCTTCCCCTGGCACCTGTTAGAACGTAATCTCCGTCAGGAAGATTTTTTTTCTTCCTGGACGGTATCTTAACCGGTTCCATCATCTGTGCCAGTACCCCATCAGCCAGGACAATTACGGGAGTCCGATAATTATCCGCCAGATCAAAGGCTAAGGCAGTCATGTCTGCCAGCTCTTGTACAGAGGCCGGAGCCAGCACAATAGTTCGGTAATCACCATGGCCTCCACCTCGGGTTGACTGAAAATAATCAGATTGAGCTGCCGATATAGTCCCAAGGCCAGGTCCTCCTCTCATAACATTCACAATAACTGCAGGAATTTCCTGCCCTGCCATATAGGAGATTCCTTCCTGTTTGAGACTAATCCCGGGACCGCTTGATGATGTCATTGCCCTTGCTCCAGCAACACTTGCTCCCAGAAGCATGTTGATAGCCGATATCTCACTTTCAGCCTGGATAAAGATCCCACCGGGCACTTCACGAAGTCTTCGTGACATGTATTCCGGCAATGCATTTTGAGGGGTAATGGGATAGCCAAAATAGCACCTGCATCCCGCTTGAATTGCTGTTTCTCCGACAGTATTCGTTCCACTCATTAACTGCTTATCCACGATATACCTCGATTGCAATCTCAGGACACACCAGGGCACAGATTGCACACCCCGTGCATCCCTTTTTATCATCAAAATCAGCCAAATAATACCCTTTAAGATTGAGCTTTTTTGATAGAGAGATTGACCCTTTGGGACAAAACTCTATGCAAAGTGAGCACCCCTTACAAAACTCTTTTTCTATACTAATAGACCCTTTCATAAGATGTCCTAAAATAAATAGTCAAGGTGTTAATATTTAACCTACTACCCGCTTATTGTCAAATTTTTTCTTTTTTGAAAGATTGTCTGTTTTTCCTTTGACGCTTTAGTTTTCTTTGATTATACTGAGTGCCCCGTCTCATAAATTATACATACCAAATTGGCAAAATGAAATGTTGTCAAAATGTTTATAATTGATCCACTTATCAGAGACGGGGAAATCCGAAATTAGAATATCGAAACTCGAAACAAACTCAAATGATCAAAATATCAATGACCAAAACAGAAACCCACAGTAAAAGAACGCTTTTGTTTTGAATTTATAACATTTGCATTTTGATATTGTTTCGGATTTCGGATTTCGATATTCGGATTTTTTACAATGGCTGGAACCTTTTGATAACAAGTTAAATTGCCAAAATCAAACACAGAATTTTCGAGACACCGCACTAGTATCTAGCATCGTTTTAATCACCATAGCACTAATATTTCACTGTAGAATATGCGGAGAAAAATATAAAAACACATAAACAGGGAGGTGTAAGATGAAAGGAAGTATTTTAGGAAAAATCTTATGGGTGAATCTTTCAAAAGGTGAGATCAAGAAAATAGAACCAGGGGAATCCCTCTATGAGCAATTTCTCGGTGGTTACGGTATAGGGGTAAAATTGATTTATGACAAACAAAAATCAGGGGCAGGAGCCCTTGATCCAGACAACATCCTGGGTTTTGCAACTGGTCCCTTAACTGGAACACCTGCTATAAGTTCTTCTCGATATACTGTAATGGGGAAATCCCCCCTTACAGGAACATGGGGAGATTCTAATTCTGGAGGATTTTTTGGCCCGGCACTTAAAAAATCTGGATATGATGGAGTCTTTTTTGAAGGTGCAAGCAACAAGTGGGTCTATCTCTGGATTGATGATGGTAAAGTAGAACTGAGAGATGCTACGCCTTATGCTGGTTCAGATACTAATGAACTTGAAGATCGAATGAAAAAAGAACTTGGTGGTGACATTCGCCTGGCATGTATTGGACCTGCTGGGGAAAAGTGCTCACTTCTGGCATGTATTATTAATGACAAATGGAGAGCAGCGGCTCGCTCAGGTTTAGGAGCACTGATGGGATCAAAAAAGCTAAAAGCTGTTGTAGTAAAAGGCGCTGGTAAAATACCTTTTGTGAATGAGGAAATGGCTGGTAACCTGCGCCAAAAACTGATTGCAGAATCTAAGGAGAATCCCTTTTTTCAACTCTTGTCCGGTATGGGAACCTGTGGAGTTACAGCCATGTTTGTTTCAAATGGTGAATCACCGGTTAAAAACTGGGGAGGAGCCAGTGAGAAAGACTTTCCCAACGCAGCTGCTATCAGTGACCAGAGTGTAATAGGCTATCAGAAAAAGAAATTTGCATGTTTCGGATGTCCCATTGCATGTGGCGGGCAGCTGAAGGTAGAAAATGGACCCTATGCCTGTGAAACACATAAACCTGAATATGAGACCCTGAGCGCCCTGGGTCCACTCTGCCTCAATGATAATCTGGAATCCATCATCAAAATTAACGATATTTGCAACCGGGCAGGACTCGATACCATCTCTCTGGGAGCAACCATTGCCTTTGCGATTGAATGTTTTGAAAACGGTATTCTTACCAAAGATGACACCGACGGGATTGAACTCACCTGGGGAAATCATCAGGCCATCGTGGCTATGAGTGAGAAGATGGCAGAAAGAGAAGGGTTTGGAGAGATTCTGGCAGATGGAACACGAGTAGCCTCTCATAAGATTGGAAAAGGATCAGAGCAATTTGCCATGCATGTGGGAGGACAGGAAATTCCCATGCACGACCCGCGATGCACCCCCGGATATGGAACTACATACTGCACCGATGCCACCCCTTCCCGACATATGCAGGGAGGATCTGCATATCTTGAGAGCGGTATTATCATTCCAGGCATTCCCTTTACACAACTGGAAAAATATACCTACACCGGAAAAGGAGATACCCACCGCTACATGAGCAACCTCTCTCATATCGTTAACGCCTCAGGACTCTGTTATTTCGCTGTATGGATTTACGGTGCCAAAATGATACCTCAATTTCTGGAGTATGCCACAGGGAAAAATTATTCGCTTGAAGACCTCATCACCATCGGAGAAAGAATAGCTAATCTTCGAATGGCATTCAATATTCGTGAAGGAGTTAGATTGTCCGATTGGAAAGTTCCAGGAAGAATGATTGGAGATCCCCCTCTTAAAGAAGGCCCTCTTAAAGGAATAACTACAGATCTCAAAACCCTCACGAGTGAATATCTTGAGAAGATGGGGTGGGATGCCAAAACAGGAAAGCCTTCTGCGAAGAAGCTGGAGGAATTGGGACTGGAAAAGGTTTCTAAAGATATTTGAGAAATAATAAATCGAGATTTTTCCTATCCTGTATTTCTGCGGAATCAGGAATCCAGAATCACTATCTGTTCAAAACCCATAGGATTTTGAGTAATTGCAAATAATGGCAGCCATCAACTGGCTGCTATTATTTTTTCAACTTTCTTTGACATTTAACAAACAAAAGGGTTATGGCTGAACATTGAAAAAAGATTAGATATAGCTCGTCCCTTAAGAATTAACTATCCAGGCGCATTTTATCATCTGTATTGGAGAATCCGTTGTTTCCCAGGCAAGCAGGAGGGTTAATGATAAATAAGACGGGACAAGAATCTCAAGAGAAATGTTACGAAGATTGAAAAGAAATTTAATATGTCAATAGTGGGTGACCTCTATGGTTTCCCCCTATGGCTTCTAGTGAGCCGCGCGGGGATTCCTTCATGTCATTCTGGACAAGCTCACCGCCGAACTACGGATTAAAAGTTGGTTCTCTATCCCTAACAACATGGAGCAAGATGAAGCAAGATCAAAGAAAATAAGGAGTTTTTCATTTTGCCTTTCATCTTGTTATCGGTTGTTTTGGCTTGTTATGGTAACAAAATGGTAACAGTAAAAGGGCTGGGATATTCCTGGCCCTTTTCTTTTTATAAGTCACAATCCCCCATGCACCCCTCTTGTATATGCTAATGACCCTCTTTAAGTATGAACTGTATTTTTAAATTGGTTTTTTGAATGGTGCGTATTGTCAATAGGTTGGCTCTGCAGCATGCTGGAACTTTAAAATGTTTTTCAGATAGGAATAAGCGAGTGTGAACTACATAACGAAGGGTAAGAAATATTTTTGCATCCTTGCGGTCAACCATCATAGCAGTAAGTTAAAGTTTTCCACGTAATACCTGACATACTATATATTGACATTCTAATAAAAAAGACAGAACCAATTATGACCCTGTCTTTTTGACATAAATCTCTCTTCGGGTGATTGCTCTTCTCTACAATCTGATCTATTGTATATATCCCAATTCTTTTAACTTCTCTTTTTCCTCTGGTGAAAGTTTTGGGGAGATTTTTGTAGTTGGATATTTTTTTGAATTTGAAACCCATTTGAATAGTTGTTTTCTTAGCTTATTACATTGCTTAGCTTTTTTGTCTGCAAGATTATTCAACTCCATGGGGTCTGATTTAATATTGTACAACTGCTCTGTGTTATCTTTATAGTCGTAAATATACTTCCATTCGGGTGTGACAATAGATTTTAAAGTATGCCAGTTGTCTAATTCTGCAAACTTATACTCCGCAGGATTCTTACTTAAAAAGATTTTTTCAAACCAATGTAATACTCCTTTCTTCTCCCAATAAGATTGTCCTAATGTTTGATCTGGAGCAGTAATATTGAGGGTGTGTAAAATGGTAGGCATAACATCTACTAGACTAATATTTTTCTCAACTATTCCTTTTTTATAGCTACTGGGAAGTTTAATGATAAGAGGGATGTGCGTAGTTTCGTGATGCAAATTGTTGCCATGACCAACATAATCATACTCGAAAAATTCTTCACCGTGGTCTGATGTAATAATGATAATAGTGTTGTCATCTTGATCAAATGTTTGGATGAGTTCTCCTATATATGAATCCACGTAATTAATTTCACTATCATAGCGTGCTAAAATATTTTTCTTCAGCATTGTCATCATTTGTTTAGATAGCTCTTGGTTATCTTTTTTGAGCTTATTGTGCAATACAGCGAGATCCCATGGAGACATATCAGATAAATTTGAAAATTGGAGCATTGACTCTTCAGACAGATAATTATTAATCCAAGGTTCTCTGGAGGAGTAGGGATAGTGGGGATCTATGTAGTGAATCCAAAGAAAGTACTTATCATATTTTTTAATTTCATCTCCCCATCTGCATATAATTCCATTAACAGAATCAGCGGGAACAAAAGGTAAACATCCGAAAAAATCAAAGCCTCTTGCAAATCCAAATTTTTCGCTTAAATGCAAATTGGAAGCAAGTCCAATGGTAGTATAACCATATTCTTTTAAAAGTTCTGCCAAGGTAGTAAGTTCATCTGAAAAAACTTCTTGTTTATGTATCGTTTTGTCTTTTTTATAACTCATGCCATGGAGGACTCCATGATTGATAGGATATACGGAGGTAAAGAGAGAAGCCATTGAAGGTGCAGTCCAGGAAGATGTAGCGGTAGCATTTTTGAAGATGATTCCCTTTTCTGCAATCTTATCTATATTAGGTGAGGTGTTACGATTATAACCATAGCAGGAGAGATGATCTGCCCTTAAAGCATCTATAGTAATAAGTACAATATTAAAATCATCTTTTGAAACCTCAGTTTTTAAATCATCAGGGGATAAAGCCGAAATTCCAGATAAAATAGATGTTATAGCAATGATAAAAATTAAAAACAATTGTTTCATAATGAGAACTTATACCATAAAATATGCTATAGGTAAAGGATAAGGTAATCTTGAATGATTATGAGGATGTATTGTGATAAGAAAAAATTATTGGAAGAACCTATGACCACAACATCTTGCGGTATCTAAAATGAGAGAAATATTCCACCATACTTACCAAAGGTTAAAGTCGCCTTCAGACATATTTTAGTTTGAACTACATAAGAGACTGTCGAAAAACCCTAAGTTCTGATCAAACCATCCCCGCCACAATCATAAAAATATCAAGTATTCACTATTTTTATAAAAAAGTGTTGACATTTGAGTAAAAGTAGCATATAAGTGCTATATTATGAATAACAAGAAGCTCTGTCAACTCGAAAGAAGAATAGAAAAGATTAAGCAGGAACTCCAGACCATTCAACAGATGAGGCCAGGATCTCTCACCCGCCAATACCATAACCCTAAAGATAAGACAGGTGCTTATTATCAGCTCAGCTACAC
>CAZOKO010000071.1:0-14284 GCA_964580455.1 uncultured Thermodesulfobacteriota bacterium
ATTTTTGCTGGGTGACATGGATGACAGAATTTCTAATGCAAATTCTGGGATAATATGTTCAGGTTTTGTAGTATTATTTTGTTTGACAATTAGATCGCGATATAATAATATCAACCGCCAGCTTAAGTCAATGTAATAAATAGGTTTTTTATTGCGCCTGAGTTAAGGTGCTTTTTGTTTATGAGGAGTATTTTTTTGAGAGCAACGATTCTTTTATTTGTAATTATGAATCTGTTAGTTTTATGCAATTCAAAAATGGGTATTGCAAATGTAACTAAGGTAGCTTTTTTACCCTTTCAGGTGAATGCAGATGAGGATATAGAGTATATTAATGAAGGTATTAGGAAGATGCTGGTTTCCAGAATTACTTATGGAGTTCATATTGTGGTAATAGAGCAAAACCTGGTGAAAGATGCCCTGTCTAATGATTTGCCTGGCCAATTGACAAAAGAAAAGGTGCAGAAGATTGGAAACACTTTAGGGGCTGGTTATGTTATCTTTGGAAGTATTTCCAAGATTGGAAATAACCTGAGTATAGATGTTAATGTCCTGAATGTTTTAAAGGGGGGTGTGGCAATACCTGTTTTTGTTCAAAGTGTTGGATTGGATGAAGTGATACCCAAGATGGTTAAGCTCGCTGAAGAGATAAGGGATGCCATTTCAACTGGCTTCAAGAGCCTGCCATCTGAAACTACTACTATACAGCCTGCTGAGAAGAGTGAGATATTCCCTGAAGAGGATTTAAAAACTGGTGAAATTGCCCCTGGGAAAATTGAGGAAGTTGACCTTACTGAGAGTGATAGTGAATTAGAGAAAACTGGCTCTCCTTCTGATGAAGTGATACCCGAGATGAAAAGGGAACATGAATCTTTGGAGGAGCAGCCATCCGGACAAGAAGAAGGATTGTTGAAGGATCTTTTGAAGAGAAGTAGCGAGATTGATTCCCTTGATGAAAACCCTGTATATCAAAAGTCAGTTAATGACCTTGAAAAAATACCTGAAGTTGAACAGAAAAAGTGATTCAAAAATAAAAACAAGTGTGATAAAACCTTTAGGGGAAGAGGGGAATATACAGGCTTAAAATAGAAGTGGCGGTGTAGCTCAGGTGGTTAGAGCATGCGGCTCATATCCGCAGTGTCCGGGGTTCGAGTCCCTGCACCGCCACCATTCAGAAATTTCTTTATAATTTCTTTATAATTAAACTTGAACTTGGAACTCTTTAGATGGATAAGATACTGGATGCTCGATTCTTGATGCTGGATGTATTTATGTCCAGTTTGTTTTTTTGCCAGTATCCAGTATCGTATTGTTAGTAACAGCAAATCTTATAATCGTTGATGCATTTGTTAAAGAAAGGAAGTGAAGTAGATAAGCTATGTCTATTGAGTTTACAGAGATTTCATCACTCATTCTAGCTTTAAGTGTAGCGATAGCTGCTATCCTCTTTGGAATAATTTTTCAAAGGATAGTTTTGTCATATCTGAAAAGAATAGCGGCAAAGACCAAGTGGGAAGGAGATGACATAATTGTCAATGCCTTTAAAGGGGCTGTTGTTTACCTGTTTTTTACTCTTCTTGGTTTATATTTGGCTATTTCAGTTTCACAATTATCTGAAGATTTATCTCATTTGCTCCAGAACATTATTCTTGTTATTATCATTCTATCAGTTACCTGGCTTTTAACGAACATTGCTACGGGTTTTTTAGAACTTTATGCCGGTAGATTTAAGGATGCCATTCCGCAAACAACAATATTTAAAAATCTTACTAAGATTGTTATTATAACTATTGGATTTCTCATTATTTTGCAAACCTTAGGTATCTCTATAACCCCGATCTTAACTGCTTTAGGTGTAGGAGGACTGGCAGTTGCCCTTGCCCTCCAGGATACCCTTTCAAACCTTTTCTCCGGCCTTCACATCATACTGTCTAAACAGGTTAAGACAGGGGATTACATTAAGCTCGAATCAGGTGAAGAGGGGTATGTTGTGGATATTACCTGGAGAAATACAACCATAAGGATGCTAGCAAATAACATTGTTATTGTTCCCAACTCTAAATTAGCCTCGATTATTATTACAAACTTTTGCCTTCTTGAAAAAACGATGTCATTGTTGATTCAGGTCGGAGTCAGTTATGATTCTGATCTTAGAAAGGTTGAAAGGGTGACTATTGATGTGGCGAAAGAAGTAATGGAAACCGTAGCAGGTGGTGTTGCCGAATTTGAACCTTTCATTCGTTATCACACCTTCGATGACTCCAGCATAAACTTCACCGTTATTTTACGAGCTAGAGAATTTGTTAACCAGTACCTGGTAAAACACGAGTTTGTAAAGAGACTCCATGAACGATATAAAAAGGAGGGAATAGAAATTCCCTTCCCCATAAGAACAGTTTATCTTAATCAGCCTTCTGATGAAAATAAATGATTCTTTCCAATCTCAACATACATTAAGGCTGTTTGACCTCTACTGGTTTAAGTGTGAAAAGGTATCTTTCCAATTTCCTTGAAGAAATTATTAAACGAGTTGAAATCTCCTCCCATATTCTGCTTTTCCTTGATTATGATGGTACACTGGTTCCCATCTGCAAAGAACCTTCACTTGCAAAACTCTCATTAGATGACAGACAATTATTAAAGGAACTTTCCAGAATCCCATGGCTTTCTGTGGGGATCATTTCAGGTAGATCTCTTAAAGAAATCAGGAAATTGGTTGGTGTTAAGGGTCTATCTTATGCTGGAGATCATGGTTTTGAAATATTCTTCAGAGGAAGTGTTTGGTTTCACCCTGAGTTAGAGAGTTTTGTATCCAGTTTGAAAGAGATTGCTCGTGAATTGGAACACTACACTCAAGAAATTAAGGGGATTCTGGTTGAAAATAAGAGAGCAACTGTAAGTGTTCACTACCGTATGGTTGCTGAAAAGTCTCCAGGGAGTATTTTGAAAATAGTTTCTAAGATATTGGAGCCCTATCCCGGGATATTTACTATAACCCGCGGCAAGAAAGTCTATGAGGTGAGGCCAAATATAGATTGGGATAAAGGAAAGGCAGTAATGAAATTATCTCAATTGATTGGTTTTAAAAACGGGCCGTTAAAAATTTACATTGGGGATGACCAAACGGATGAGGATGCATTCAGGGTGCTTGAGGAAGACGATATCTCCATTCGGGTTGGTTATAAGAAAGATTCGAAGGCCCGGTATTTTTGCAGGGGGAGTAGTGAAATTTTAAGATTTTTAAGAAAGTTAGTTATGTTAAATGAGTCAAAAAAATGATGAGCATACAATCTAGCTTGCCTTATCCTATATCTTCAACTTCCAAATGAAACGTGTCAGACTTTTTATGTAATCTATTTTTCACTACCCCCTTTTTAGAAGAGAATGAAGGATTGGTTATAGTATGAGGATTTGGTAAAGGTGTTCCAACAGCAGATAAAAAATGCTCGAGCCAGCGAAAGATATTATTTCTCCGTACTTCAGCCCTCAGCCTTCTCATCCTGCTCTTTCGTTCTCCCTCATGCATATGATAAGCCATGTAAATCTTATCAGCAACATCTTCAACATCGAAAGGGTTAACCAGAAGGGAGGATTTTCCTAACTGCTGGGAAGCACCTGCAAACTCACTTAAGATGAGAACACCGTCTGTTTCCACGCTGGAGGCGCAGTACTCCTTGGCGATAAGGTTCATCCCGTCTTTCAAAGGGGTGATGAGGGCTATCTCGCTGGTGCGGTAATAAGCTACAAGTTCTCTGCGGGGGAGATTTCTATAAATGTAATGAATGGGAACCCAGTTGTGGTAGGTAAAACGTCCATTAATCCTTCCTACCGTCTCGTCAATAGTGCACTTCATTTCTTGATACTCTTTGACATCAACTCGACTGGGAACAACAACCTGAATAAAATTAATCTTATCACGTAAATCAGAATATTTTTCTAAGAGTATCTCAAAGGCCTTGAGACGTTCCAGAATCCCCTTGGTATAATCAAGGCGGTCTACACCCAAAATCAGTTTCCTTTCAGGTAATCGTTCATGGATATACCAGGCTTCATCAGCTACCTCTTTGGAAGAAGCAAGTTGATTAAATCCTTCAAAGTCGATACTGATGGGAAAGGCAGCAACACGAGAGATTTTTTCATCGTGTTCAATCAATTGATAGCGTTGGGGACCGCTTACGGTAGCACTGGGGAAAAGTCTCCTGACACAGCGAACAAAGTTCCACCGGTCACGCTCAGTCTGAAATCCAACCAGGTCATAGTTTAGAAGCCCTGCAACTATTTCTTTGCGCCATGGTAATCGCATAAAGATGTCCCAGGGGGGAAAGGGGATGTGAAGAAAGAAGGCTATCTTGCGCTTGACTCCTAAATCGGCAAGATATTTTCCCACGAGGGTGAGATGGTAATCATGAACCCAAATAAGATCGTCTTTACTACTGTTTTCAGCTATAGTTTCTGCAAATTTTTGATTTATAGAACAGTACATGTCCCAGGTTTCAAGCTGAAATTGACAGCGGTCTAAAAAATCGTGGAACAAAGGCCAAAGGGTGGCATTGCTAAAACCCTCATAGAATTGTTCCACTTCCTGAGAAGCAAGGGAAATGGGTCTTAAAGAGTACCCGATTCTTGTTGATTCCTTCTTAAAAAGTTTCTTATGGGACTGACCACTTTTATCACCATCCCATCCAATCCATATCCCTCCACGGTTACGGAGAACTGGTGCAAGGGCAGAAACCAATCCGCCAGAGCCTGGAATAAGTTGAGATTTCTTTCCTGTTTGAATGATACTTACAGGAAGCCGATTCGAGACAATAACAATATTTCCTTTTTCTTCATTCATAAAAATGATGTATCTGCTTAAGATTCAGAGGTATTTTAAATAGACAATAAAAAACGAAAGTTATTTGACGGTGTATGTATTGTATTAATTGTTTGAAATCCACAAGATATTGAGAAATTATCCTCTCCCGGTTCTGAATCTGGGAGTCTTGGCGATTCCTGCTAATGAGTATCTCTTGGCTGTGTTCAAGAAACGTTCTAGAATCTTTCTTCGCATAACGCCGACAATTTTACCTTCTCTTTTTACGACTAAGCGAGAACGCTTTGTTTTTTCAAAAAGCTCCATGCATTTTTCAAGACTGTCCTCAGCGTTGCAGCAATCAAGAGGAGAAGACATCACTTCACTTGCCTGAGTTGTTTCAAAATCTTTATTCTTTAGTACAGCTCTCAAGAGATCTTTTTCTGTGATGAGGCCTGTCAATTCTTCTTCCTTCTTGATTAATACAGAACCTGCATCTTCATCAATTATTTTTTGAGCAATTTTTTTGAGATTACAAGTGGAATTACATGTGACAATCTTGGCAAGCATAATAGAAGATACTGTAATTTCCATACAATCCTCCTTCAATAGTTATTTGTTTTTAATACTATCATATATAATGTTTTTATTCTAGAGATAATTTGATTTTTAATGACTTCACTACTCTTCTAAAGTTTTATAGTGGGAATCCGATTTAGTAAGGGAAGTAAACAAATCGTTGGTGGGTATGGATAATTCCAGGAGCGATAGATGAAAACATATAGTGTTATTATTATAGGTGCAGGACCGGCAGGGATTTTCACTTTGCTCAGTTTAATAGAAAAAGGGATAAATGATATTATTATTTTAGATATGGGAAGGGATATCTTTTCTCGTAACAGGGAAACAGGAAAAGGAGGAGGATTATTGAGCGGATGGGGAGGAGCGGGTGCTTTTAGTGACGGGAAGCTTACCTTCTCAACGGAAGTCGGTGGATTTTTAAAAGAGCTTATTCCTCAGAAAAAACTGGTTAATCTATTAGGAAAGGCTGATGAGATTTATCTTGCCTATGGAGGAACGCCTTTTAAATATGGTGAGAAACCAGATGAGATGGAGGAGATAAAAAGATCGGCTAAGCTGGCAGGGATGGAATTTATACCCATGCAGATAAGACACCTTGGCACGGAAAATTGCCAGAGTATTTTGAAAAATATAAGGCAAAGTTTGGAAAACAAGGTAGAAATAAGGACCGAAACCAGTGTTGAGAGCATTCTGGCTGAAAAGGGTAGAGTAAAAGGTGTGAAGTTAGAAGATGGAGAGATTATCAGGGGAAGAGTTGTTGTTTCGGCTCCAGGCCGTGTAGGAGCCGGTTGGATGCAGAGAGAGGCGAATCGCATGAACCTTACTTCTGTTCCCAGTCCTGTTGATATTGGAGTAAGGGTTGAGTTGCCTGCCGCTACTTTACAGAGGGTTACAGACGCTACCTATGAAGCAAAATTGATTTATTATTCTAAAAGTTTTGATGATCGGATAAGAACGTTCTGCATGAATCCATATGGTGAAGTAGTAACAGAAGAGGTTGATGGAATTATTACTGTTAATGGACACAGTTATGCTAATAAAAAAACCGAAAACTCCAACTTCGCAAGTTTGGTGAGCAGCACCTTTACGGAACCATTTGATAATCCTATAGGTTATGGAAAGTATATTGCAAAGCTGGCAAATTTGCTGGGTAAGGGAGTGATTGTTCAGAGACTGGGGGACTTATTGGAAGGAAGGAGGTCTACCAGACAGCGAATTGACAGGTGCATAACCAGACCCACTCTTGGAAGTGCTACTCCGGGTGACTTGAGTTTTGTGCTTCCTTACCGTTGCCTTAAAGGTATTATGGAAATGTTAGAGGCAATGGATAAGATAGCTCCAGGCATTTATTCACGCCACACCCTTATTTATGGTGTTGAAGTAAAATTTTATTCACATCGAATCTTCCTGTCTAAACATCTGGAATCTGAGGTTGAGAATCTTTTTGTTATTGGTGATGGTGCAGGGATAACCAGAGGTTTGCTCCAGGCTTCTGTGTGTGGAATGGTTGCTGGCAAAGAGATTGCCAAAAGGCTTTAAAATAAAGTGTCCTACCCCCGTAGCTTTCCCACCACTGTAAAACCTGCTTGATACAACCCGCATTTGTTGATTGATAAAGCTGTCAAAACCTCCTGAAAAAATATCCTAATAAAGCTTGACAGGTGCAAATGAAATATATTATAAACTCTGATTGAATTTTAGGAGAAATTAATCCTAGCTTTTATCTAATTTGAATTATACCTGCCAACTTCAGTAAAAGGAGGCTTTAAGTGATTCGGATTGACAGAGAGAAGTGTGTTGGCTGTGGGGGATGTGTTGATCTTTGCCCCCGAACGGCTATATGCTTTATTAAGGACAGAGCATTTATAGATGTGGAGTTATGTTTGGAATGCGAGACTTGTGTAAATGTCTGTCCGGTAAAAGCGCCTGGTGAAGTTTAAATCTTATGTATGTGAATCAAGTTGAAACGAGCACAAAGTTCTGCATTTTCATGATTTATTCATAGAAAGGAGAGAGGGATTTGGAATCAGCCATAAGATTTCAAAAGAGTATGATAGAATGTTCTCTGCTTGAAAGGGACAAGGGTAAGCCTTTCCGTCCTGGGGACTATAGAGAATGGACACCGGAGTGGGATAAAGACAATTGCATCCGTTGTGGGCTTTGTTATATTTATTGTCCGGATGGTGCTATATACCGGACTGACGACGGCTTTTTCGAAGTAGATATAGACAAATGCAAAGGATGTGGTATTTGCCATCGCGAGTGCTGGTTTGGAGCCATCAGCATGATGAAGGAGGACTAAGTATGGATAAATTCAGTCTTTATGTTTCAAATTTCCTGCCATGCAAGGAATACTTTTCCCCGGAGAAAAACCAGGCTTGTCCTGGATGTGGGCTTGCCCTGGCTGTTCGCCAGACGTATAAAGCGTTAGAGAAGGGGATAGAAAAGGCAGCCTGGCAACCCTTAATGGAAGGTGGTTCATTTGAAGGAACTCTCGATATATTTGGAGTAGTAAGAGGAGAAGCTTCCTTTTTGCAGATTCCAAAGGAGAAGGCGGATCTCATACTATGTTTTGACAATGAAGCAGGAGGTTCTTTAAATGAAGTACTGGAGAAGCCGATGCCATCTATTGCTGTTGCTGAAGGTTTTCAGTACGTGGCTACGGCATGTCCCAGTTACCCCTTCGATCTTTTTGAAAAGGTAAAGAGAGGATTTCAGACTGAGGGCAAAGCTTATATCCATATTCTGTGCCCATGTCCTCAAGGCTGGCAGTTTGAACCTGAACTTACTGTTAAGGTGGGGTGTTGGGCGGTTGAGAGCAGGGCTTTTCCACTTTATGAAGTTGGTGGAGGGGTTTACGAGCTCACTCTAAAGACACCAAAACCCAGATCACTGGCAGATTATTTGAATGTCCAGAAGAGGTTTGAAGGTCTTACAGAAGAGGAGATTGAAGAAGCTAAGGTTTTTGTTGAAAATGAGTATAAGAAATTGATTGATACCATTCAAAAATATCTGGATACAACAGGATGAAAACCACTACCTGGTGATAAGTGATCCTTGAAAGGAGAAGAAAGATGTCAGATATGCAGTGGACGTCTGATGGAAAAAAGATGTTTGAAAAACTTATGAGTGCAGTTCCTGATGCCATGAGAGATATGATTAAGCCAAAGCTGCTGGAGCTCTTGGCCGGTAAAGCTGCCGGGAAACCTGTTACTGGTGAGATAGTTACCAAGATGGTTAAGGAAGATTTGCCGGAACCCCAGAAAAGTGCAATCATGCAGGCTTTGGGAATTAGGAAGCCAGCAGGAGAAAAAGTTAAGAAGAAGAAAACTGAACATGTGTCTGAAGAAGTTCCACAGGCAAAAGCTCAGGGCGAATGGGAAGGCAGCAGCCAATCCATGTTTGAACTTATGATCCAGGAAGTGCCTGAGGCACTCAGGGATGTTTTCCGTGGGAAACTTATGGATGTTCTAAGGCAAAAGGCAAAAGGAGGACATTATAAAGAAGGACACATTGTTGAGATTGTTAATGAGATAGTTCCCGAGCCTTTTAAGTCTAATATACTCAAGGGTTTTTCTACTATGGGCAGTGGTGTGGATGTAAAAGAAGTTGAGGGAATAATAGATGGATTACCTGGTGGTCAGGAGTCCCTGATTTCAATACTGCATGCTATCCAGAATCAGTTAGGATATATACCTGAGGAGGCGCTTAAAATAGTAAGTCAGAAAAAAGATATTTTCCTGAGTACACTCTATAAATTGGTTACTTCTTATCAAGCGTTTCGCGTTGAGTTGCCTAAAGAATGTATGGTGACCGTATGTAATGGAACCGGGTGTCATGTAAAAGGCAGTGGTGTAATTATCAAAAGACTTGAAAAGGAATTATCTGAAAGTGATTCGCAAATCACACTGGAAAAGGTCAGATGTATGGGGTGTTGTGACCTCTCTCCGGCAATAATAGTAAATGGAGAGGTGTATGGAGGACCTGATGCCCAGGTTAAAATTTCAGAAGTATTAGAAGAATAGAAGAGGGGATTATATGAAAATAAAAAGACCTGAGGACCTTAAGAAGATCAAAAAAGAGGGGATAAAATTACTCTCTCCGGCCAAGACCAGAATCACTGTCGGGTTAGCAACCTGTGGTTTGGCTAAAGGAGCTGGAAAGATTCTCGAAGCCTTGAGATATGAGGTTAAAAAGCAAAAGGTTAAGGCTGATGTCGTGTCTGTAGGATGTAATGGTCTTTGTTATGCAGAACCCATTGTTGAAGTGATTCGTTTTGGGAAACCACGTATTACCTATGGGAATGTCCGTCTGGAAAGGCTTGGTGAGTTGGTTAAGTCCATTAAGACAGGAGGAGTGTTGCAGGACCTGGTTCTCATGAGGCACGATGAGGTAAAATCGGCAGCAGGAACTGAATCTATAAAGTACACTAAGGAAAAACTTTCTAAGGTATATTCAGGTATCAAGGAATCTGGAAGGCTTGCTTTTTTTAGAAATCAGATGAAGCTGGTGAGTAGGAATGCTGGCACTATAAATCCAGAGAGTATTGATGAATATATTGTTTTAGATGGCTATGCATCTCTGACAGAGGTTTTGACCGGCATGAGTTCTGAAGACGTTATCAAAGAGGTATCTATCTCAAAGCTCAGAGGTCGTGGTGGTGCTGGATTTCCTACAGGAATTAAGTGGCAGGCATGCCGCAGTGCTGAGGGTGATAATAAATATGTAGTTTGTAACGGCAGTGAAGGTGATCCTGAAATTGGCATGCACCGAAGCTTTCTGGAATCAGATCCTCATCTCATTATTGAGGGCATGGTCATTGCTGGCTATGCCATTGGGGCAGAAGAGGGGTATGTCTATTTGAATGACAGGTACCTGCTTGCCTTCGAAAGGCTGGAAGGTGCAATTAAGCAGGCAGAAAAACTGGGACTTTTGGGAAAAAATATTATGGGGTCTGGATTCACTTTTTCTTTAAAGGTAAAGCGGGGAGGGGGTGCTTATGTGTGTGGAGAGGAAACCGCTCTCTTAAATGCCCTGGAAGGTTCATTTGGAGAGCCGCGACCAAGACCACCATTCCCTGCAGAAAAAGGGCTTTTTGGAGAACCTACGGTTGTTAATAATCTTGAGACCCTGGCGAATATCCCTTTGATTAGTCTAAAAGGTGGTAAGTGGTTTTCTAAAATTGGAACGCCTTCCAGCAAAGGCACTAAAATTGTTGCCCTTTCGGGAAATATTGCTCAGACCTGCTGGGTCGAAGTTCCACTTGGCATGAGTATCAAGGATATCGTCGACATATTTGGCAAAGGTACAGGGAATGGCAAGAAAATAAAGGCTTTTCAGACAGGAGGGCCTTCCGGAGGGATGCTTCCTGCAAAATTACTCAGACTTAAACTTGATTATGACCAACTGAACAAATCAGGTAGCCTTCTTGGTTCAGGGGGTCTGGTGGTTATGGATGAAGATATAGATATGCTCGATATGGCTAAATTTTTTGCAGGTTTTTTTGCTGATGAGTCCTGTGGTAAGTGCAGCACCTGCAGAGAGGGTACCAGACGGCTTCAGGAGATTCTTGAAGGTATTATAGAAGGGCAGGGAACGAAGGAGCATATTAATCTCATTAAACGTATAGCTGCGGCAATGGCAGATACTTCGGCCTGCGCTCTTGGAAAAACTGCTGCAGTGCCCATTATTTCTGTGCTGAAACATTTTCCAAAAGAAATTGAAGGAAAGCTGATTAAGAAAAGAGCTTAAGTTAAACTGGTCTATTGTAAGAATAGGGGATAAAACCTATGGTCACATTGAAAATCGATGGAAAGAAGGTAAAGGCAAAGGAGGGAACAACCATTCTTGAGGCAGCTCGTGCCAGTGGTATCGAGATACCTACTCTCTGTTCAAATGATGCTCTAAAGTCATATGGAGCTTGTCGCCTTTGTATTGTTGAAATACACAAAAAAGGTAACGCAGTGATTGAAACCTCATGTACCTACCCCGTGGAGGAAGGGCTTATTGTAAAAACTGATACTCACCGGGTTATTGAGGGGAGGAAGATGGTGGTTGAGCTCTATTTAGCTCGATGTCCCAATGTGAAAATAATTAGCCAGCTTGCTCAAGAATATGGCATTAAAGAGAGTGCCAGGGAAATGGGAAAGGACAATGAGTACTGTATCCTCTGTGGACTGTGTGTTCGTGCGTGTAATGAAGTTGTTAAAACTGGTGCCATACAGTTTGCAGGAAGCGGCGTGAATAAAGTTGTAGATTCTCCTTTCAGTAAGACTGCAGAAGATTGCATTGCCTGTGGTTCCTGCGCCTTTATTTGCCCTACAGGTATTATAAAGATAAATGATCTTGCATCGACTGCTCTCTGTACGCCAGAGGGATGTGAGCCAACTGGACCGCAGAGAGAGATTCTCAACTGGAAAGTAGAACATAAGTTGAAAGAGTGTAAGAAGTGTGGGAACCCGTATGCCCCAGAACCTCATCTCGAAAAGGTGAAGCAGGAACGGAATCTCCCCACAGAGTTTTTTGATATTTGCCCATCCTGTCGCAAGTATCCAGTGATTGATGAAGACAAATGTTTGGGATGTGGGGGTTGTATGGAGAACTGCCCCTGTGGAGCATTGGAGCTTGATGATAAAGGCGGTTACGATAAAAAGGCGCATGTGTATACCCAAAACTGTACTGCCTGCCATAGCTGTGAACTAGTTTGTCCGATGCAAGCCATTAGTTAGTGGACGATAAAGCAAGAAGTAAGGAGGAATAATTATGGTGTATGATCTTGCCATTGTTGGCGCAGGTCCTGGAGGTCTTCATGTTGCCAAGTGGGCGGCCAAAAAGGGTCTTGAAGTTATTCTAATTGAGAAACGAAAAGACGTTTCTAAGGTTACCCGATACTGTAGTGAACATTTAATATTGGATGAGGGCTACAACGGGGATACAGTTTTGGTGGATCCTGAAGAGGGCAAAATTATCTCCACTGTGAATGGGTGGGAAGTGGACTATAAAGGGGAGTTATTCCCCTGCATAGATAAATATTACTATTCTCCCAAAGGTAATGCCATCCACTTTGCCTGGCCGGACAAGAGACCATACGCCTACAAGTATGATAAGGGTTTTCTCCAGCAGGGCCTGCTGGATGAATGTCTGGCTCTGGGTGTTGTCTTTCAAAACGAAACCACGGGTTACGATGCAACCGATTCTCCTGATGGCGTTGACGTTAAGTGTGTAAGTAAAGGGACGAAGTTAAAAATCAGGGCAAAAAAGCTCGTTATTGCGGATGGTTGCAACACTCGCCTGGGTCAAGCAATGGGATTTAACAAGGATCGTGGCTTTATGGGTTTTGCCCTCTGCATGGCTACCTATATGTCTGGTGTGAAAGACTATAACCCTGCCGAATGGGTGATATGGATGGGTAGAGGCTATGGTTCAAATCTGGCTCCTATTATAGGCACCGGTCCAGCTGGACACTTTAAAGACTGGGCAGATGTGATTAACCTTGGCAGTCCAAAGGATCTGCCAGAGAAGGCTTTCGATCGCTTTACTAAGGAAAGCCCCATAGCGGACAGGTTTGCAAATGCCAAGATAGAAGAACGGTACTGTTGCTCGGTCAAGGCATTTACCCCGATTGCCAAACCGCATAAAGGGAATGTGCTTATTATAGGAGATTCTGCTGCTTTTGTGGAGGTACAGGGTCAAGGGGCGCTCAGCTGCGGTTTTAAAGCGGCTGAGGCTGTGGCGAAGGAACTGGAAGGCAAGAAGGGGTTTGAGGATTACACCAGGTGGTGGCTTGACTCTTTTGAGTTCCATGCTGAGGGCATGCTGCAGGTGCAGCAGGGATATGCTTTTGTGCCCACATACACCGAAGATGAAATTGACTACCTTTTCTTGCTTTGCGAGGACGTTACCCTGGATGGAAGCTTCAGTCAGTACAAATCATCCAAAATGATATGGGACGCTATACTCCGTGACCCGGAAAGAATTGAACGGGAACGCCCGGGTCTTATGAAAAAAATAAAGGGTGTTCGCTCAAACGCTCTTAAGGAAAGTATTTCAGAAGACTAGCTTGTGATTTGGTAAGATAGAAGCCAGGGTTATATAAACCTTAGCTCCTCTTTATCGTACGCTTCGTGATAACAAAGTTCTTCGTGAGCTATGTGACTCTAGTTTAAATCCCTACCCATTTCTCTACCATTTCAAATACCACTTCTCTCTTTATTGGTTTAGGAATATAGTCATCCATACCTGCCTCAATGCATTTCTCTCTGTCCCATTCCATGGCCTTGGCGGTCATGGCGATTATTGGAATCTTTCGGATTGTGGATTGTGATTTTAAATTACGAATTTCTTTTGTTGCCGTAAGTCCATCCATCACCGGCATCTGCATATCCATATCCATAAAGATGAAGCTATATCCTTCTTTTTCGTTGCCCTGAACCATGATTTTTTATACATTTCCAATGCCTCCTGACCGTTTTTAGGCTTCAACTTGTTCTATATGTAAATTGACTTTTTGCGGAATAGAGACTAATATTATTTGTGTAGGATTATTAAGTGTGTTGAAAGTGATACTGTCAAAAGTTTCACGAAAAGAAGGAGAAAGTATGAAGCAAGGTGGAAAACATTCAACCACAGAGGCCACAGAGAGAAATTATGTTTAAAAGCTCTGTGAACTCTTTGGTTTTTGCAGATCAAGAAGCATTTTCTTTAAACTGAGTTCACCATGAAGGAGAGCAAGGGAAAGGGTTAAAAAGCTGGTTTATTGAATAAATGGAAAGTGGAAGCAGTAATAGACAGCAAAGAATGATTTAATCAGGGGGGCACAGAGGGGAGGAGAGACAAAATCATCTAACTTATTGATATTTAGATAATTCTCTGTACTACAAACCTGCAACATCGTGTTTTTTTGGCAAAGTA
>CAZOKO010000072.1:0-14134 GCA_964580455.1 uncultured Thermodesulfobacteriota bacterium
GTTACGGCTCTGATTTGCTTGACTTCTTCTGAATTTATAATAAACTCACGCTAGCGGTAGGGTTTAAGGAGTTCTAAAAAATTTTGATCTACACTATATCCTAGTTCTATTGCCTTGTCACAATATGTTATTGCCGCTTTATAATCTCTTTTGTAGTAATAGAATTCAGATAAGCTAATGTGTGCAACTGCATAATCAGGGTTTATTGCCAGGGCTTTCTTGCACGCGAAGATAGCCTCATCTAATCTGCCCTTTTTGGCATAAGCATCACCAAGGTTATTATGCACCTTTGCATAATTTGGGTTGATGGTGAGGGCTTTTTTGTATGCGGAGATAGCTTCATCTAATCTGTCCTTTTTGGAATAAGCATCACCAAGGTTACTATGCACCTTTGCAAGATTTGGGTTGAGGGACAAGGCTTTTTTGTATGCGGAGATAGCTTCATCTAACTTGCCTTGTCTAAAATAAGCAAGGCCAAGGTTATTATGAGTCGACACACTATTAGGATCGAGGCTAAGTATCTGTTCAAACTTTGCAATAGCTTCATCTAACCTTCCTTTTTTGCGATAAAATTCTCCAAGTTTAAAGTACGGTCTTGTTTTATAGGGTGACTTTTTTATGGCATCCATCCAAAGAGAAACCGGCCCATTCCAAACGGATGTCCTCACATATGTCCAGTAGGAGAAAAGGAGTACTAGAAGAATAATCAAACCAGCGACCCACTTTTTCCATTCTCTATTCGATAAGCCAACGCAAAGACCGACAACCAGGATAATAAGACCCATAGAAGGAAGGTAGACTCGGTGCTCAAATACCAGTACCAGAGGAATGATGCTCGATTCAATAACCAGGTTTCCAAAAAACCAGAAAATAGCATAGGAAACCAGACGGTTCCTTCTCATTTGAAAAACAGCAAGAAGAAGCAAACCTATAATGAGGAGCAATGATAAAAAGGTGGTAAAAGGAGAGAAGAGGGAAGAAGATATAGACAAATCATGATCTACATTTAATCGAGAGGGATGGGGGTAGATGAGAAGAGTGAGATATAAGACAACTACCCTGAATTGGGTCAATACCCTCTCAAGTGGTGTCCAGCCTCTATGCTCATATTTCAGAGCCATTCTTGAGATAAAATCAGATCCCAGATAGATTCCCGAAATAAGGATAAATAACCCTACAACGAGCATTATAAGTCCCAACTTCTTCCTATTCATCTTAAAGGGGTGCTGTTGCAAGAAAAAAAACTCTACTACGACAATAAAAAAAGGAAGGGTTGCTGTGTTCTCCTTGGTGCCCAGGGCAAGAATCCCCAGAAAAATGGAGAGTAAAAAGAGTGCTAACTTCTTGTAGGACTGACTCATTCTAGCCTTTATATAACAGAACAGCGAGAGCAGAAAAAAGAGGGCAGCAAGACTGGTCAGCCGCTGAACAATATAGGATACTGCCTGGATCTGGATAGGATGAACCAGCCAGAGCAGACTTCCCAGGAAAGAAATCTTGAGTGCATCTCCTCTTCCTTGTCCTCCCTTTGTTGTGAGGATGAGGATGGTATGGGAGAGGAGAAAGAGGACGAGACCATTTAGGATATGAATAATGACATTCGCCAGATGATAGCCAAACGAGTTTAACTCCCCCAAGTAGTAGTTAAGGGCAAAGCTCATATAGCCGATTCTACGGTCTATCTCTTTAGAAAAGAGGATGTCTGTTAGCTGGGAGAGTTTTGTAATGTGAATTAAGGAAGTATAGTTATATTTAATATGCTTATCATCAAAAACGAAATCGCCGTGAAGACTGGGAGAATAAATAATAGAGGCAACTGCAGCAAATATAAGAAAGGTTACAAGTATGGCTTTCCAGGAGGGGAAGATGCTAGTTCTGTTTTCTATATGAGATGATTGATTTTCCTCTGGTGTTTCAGCCCTGTATTCCTCAATAAGCGGCCTGATAAGATTAGGTTTAAGACCTGTTTTGAGGGATAGTTCTTCAAGTGAAAGCTGCTTAAAATTCCTCTTTATAAATTTTCTCTTTTTATTTGAGAGTTCTGACATTGCAAGATCAATACACTTATCGAATACTGTAAATTAGTTTAACAGGTATTGGGATTTGTTAAATGATATAACATATGGTTATTTTTTTAAATAAAAAAAGTCATTCTCTACTACTTCTATTGATACAATGAATCCCCCAGCATTGAGTGCTGGGGGACTAGCGAAAGGAAGAACGAAAACAGAACCCACCTTCGAATAAGACACAACATCTTGTGGTCTGCTTAAACAGTCTAAAAATCAACCATATTGCAATAGTGACATACGAGCAATATTGATACCTTCATTTAGAAACCTCCATTTTTTAGAGAACTCCAGATTGTAAGATACTGCTATAAGGGTTCAGAACAAGAGACGTAAATATTTTCTCATACTTCGTTATGTAGTTAAAACTCGCTTATTCTCTTCTGAAAAACATCTTCAAGTTCCAGCATGGTACAGAGCCAATCTACTTACAATACTCACCATTCTCGAAAAAGTCTAAAAAGTGCCGTCCCGAATGAAAGAGGGTCATTAGCATATACAAGCGGGGGTCTATGGGGGTTCACCTTCTCTTTTTCCTCTTGCATTTCTAAATGAATGTGATATGAAATCCCTGATAGCATCTAAATATAGAGAGAGACGGTAGCTTTATGGGATTCTCCTCCTTTCTGGTTATCATCTTTCTCTTTTTATGCCTTCTGACTTATTAAAGAAATATTTTGGATCTTTAATGTGCTCACTTTTACATAGTGGACACCGACTAGGAGAATGGGCAGTTTTCCTTTTGGTGAATTTGAATCCACATGCTAAGAATTCTGGAGGTTTTATTCCAAGAGTACCTCTAAGTGATCTAACGATATGCTCTAAATGAGTGTACACTTCTTTTTGTGGTATATGTACAGCCTGAGAAATATCCTTTGTTGTCCATTCTCCAGTGCATAACAACTCAATAATTTCCTTTCTAATAGTCTTTGTCATACCCCCCTATATCACAGAACAGCCTAGATAAAAGGATAATTCTGGTGAAAGAAAACGGATTGACTCCTTAACTATTCTATGGTATCCCGCTCCCTGTTATTTTTAATATCCATTTTTCAAACGCCAATGTTGATACTTCCAGTTCGGTTTCTTTTTATCCAGTAAATACAATATTGGTTTTACCGCCAATGGTAATGGATGAAGAGAATATCTTCATGATATCTCTATTGATGCCACAATGGTTAATTGGACCTATAGCGTCAGAAGAAGACGGAGATATAAATGTGACAGTGATTACAGGTTCGCAGGAGGAACTTGGGACTATTGAGGTTCAGTTACTACCATTTCTCCTGGATGAGGACAAAGAATTTCTTAGTGATTTAACAGAGGGAGATTAATTGAAATTGGGGAAGAAAAGGCAGGCTTCAAATGGCTTATTAAAATATGTTCCTGATTTTGTGCTCATAGTATCTTCGTTTATGGCTTAGAGTAAGGAGCAAATACCCTAACAGTAACATACGTTTTTCATCATCAATGACATGCACTCATATTAATCACTCAACTCAATCTGTACATTCCAAAAACCATCCATCCAGTACTTTTTAAAATGCTCCTTAAAAACTTTCTTGCCTAAGGCAACGGCTATATCATTATCATAAAATAAATGAACGAGAGCCTTTGTTTTTTCTTCGTGTTCTTTCACATAGCTGTCATCCAGTGAAACTCTATGCAGGCTCTTAAAGTAGGTGGGGATTACTAATGTAACGGCCTTTTCAACCGTCTGAAAGTACTCCTTCCGTATGTTCTCATCTTCCGTTTTTGGCTCCAGGAGTTCAAATCGATACTCACTCTTATAGGGAACCAGGTATCTGGTAAGCTTCCCCCTGCCCTCCTCTACAGTGCGTTGATACTGCTTGACCATGGATAGGGCTTTTTGAATATTTTCAAGTTCAGTGCCAAAAAACTCTTTTAAGGGAATATTCGCTTTGTCCGGGTTAAAGAAGTCCATGTTACACATCCCCGGTGTCCCCGGGGCAGGCTTCATAAAATCGATGTGGAAAACCGGAGATCTTATTCCGTACTGCGGCCTTACGTGGAAAGTGAAGTCACGATAGTAAGAAGATTTGGGGGGAACTTCAAACTGACTGATGGTTGCAACACCCAAAGTGTCACTCTGAAAGGATTTCAGAGGTATAGCGATAACATCACTACCGAATACCTTGTTGAAGGGAAAAGATATATTTAAGGTGAAAGCTTCATATTCTTTAGTAATAGGTCTTTCATTTGCTCCATATTCTTTTAAGAGCACAAGAACTTGATTTCGAAGATTAGTATAAACACCAAAATCGGAATATTCTTTAGGCTGGTAGGTTAATATGAATATTGCGACTGCTACTATAATAATAAGTATTATCACCCCTATAATCTTGAATGTCTTTCTCATGTGTTCCTCCTAATGTTTTCTTTTTAAAGTTCTGTTAAAGGGAAACGTTACCGTATCAAACTCCCCTGTCTTCATCAGTGCAACTATAATATTTATATGATGGCTGGTTAACCCTATAAAATCAATCATGCCCTGATAAATATCGCTTTTTGATGGGGTAATTATAGAAGGTTTCATATGTTGTGTCAATAATAATAACTTGAATTGACACAACATATTGCGGTTGATCGCCGTAGGCAGTTTGTTAACCCTTCTTGCGAGGGTTGAGAACCTCAAAAACCCATATTACATAAGGGTTCAGAACAAGGGACGTAAATTTTTCTCACACTACGTTATGTACACACTCGCTTATTCCTATAATCAACTGCTATCATCCTCTCAATACTTACACCCTTGACAGGCAGCTGCGGATTTGATAGATAGTTGTCTGTTTTAAAGAGAGATGTTTGTAGAAAATGGTTCGCTTTTAGGGAAGAATGAGAGGGTTGAATTGTAGGATATGAATAATTATGCAACGGCTCTTCCACCGGAAAAGAAAAGGTATAAAGGATGGCCCAAACGAGTACATATGGTCATCCTTTTTTTTACCAGTAACCTCATCTGTTATATGGACAGGATCAATATAGCGGTAACAGCTCCAGTGATCATGAATGAGCTGGGGTGGGATGAGGCCTCTCTGGGAATTATACTTTCATCCTTTTTCTGGGGGTATACCCTGCTCCAGATTCCTGGTGGCTGGCTGGCTGATCGCTTTGGAGGCAAGAAAATCCTCAGTTTTGGTGTGCTCTGGTGGTCAATTTTTACGATGTTAACTCCTCTGGCAAGGACTGTTACAAGCATGGCAGTTTTTAGAACCCTGATGGGGCTGGGCGAGGGAGTTAATTTCCCATCTATTCAAAGTATTACTTCGAGATGGGTTCCGGCAGGAGAGAGATCAAGGGTGATGGGTTTTACTTTATCCGGAGTTTCAGTTGGAAACATTATCGCTTTCCCTTTGGCTGCCTGGATCATGACTGTATTTGGATGGCGTTATGTTTTTTATATTTTTGGCCTTTTTGGTTTTATCTGGTGTGCATTCTGGCTCCGCCTTGCGGCAAACAGGCCTGAGGAGCATAAAACCATACAAGAATCAGAGCTGGAATACATAAAAGCAAACAGGCCGCAGATTCCCCCGGTTGAGAAAATACCCTGGAAGATGATCCTGTCAAAAGTTCAAGTCTGGGCTCTTATCATTAACCATTTTTGCGTGAGCTGGGGTTACTTCCTGTTTCTAACCTGGCTTCCAACATACCTTATTAAAGTGCATGGCTTTTCTATAAAGGAGATGGGCATATATTCCATGATTCCCTATCTGGTTATGGTTATAGGAAGTAATGGAACAGGTTGGCTGGCCGATTATTTTATCAAACGGACAGGGAATATAACGCTTATTCGAAAGGTGTTTCACACAATCAGTATTCTAAGTGCGAGTATTTTTCTGATTCTTTTAGCACAGGCTGACACTAAACTATCTGCTATTACCCTTATCTCTCTGGCACTTGGTATGATGTCCATGACAGGAAGTACTACAGGGCCAAATGCCATGGATATAGGTCCCCGTTATGCCGGGGTTATTATGGGAATGCAGACAACGGCTGGAAATATTGCAGGGGTTATTGTCCCTGTAGTGGTAGGTTTTATAGTAGTACTTACCAATCGCTGGGATTTAGTTTTTTATATTGCAGCAGGAGCCATGATATTTGCGGTTATTTTCTGGGATATCTTTGCTACAGGCAAGCAGATCCTGGATTAGTTTCATTCTTTTTTGTGCCCCAGTTGATGTTTGCCAACTCCTTTTTTGAAGATGAAAACTATTGACAATAATGATTTTTTAAGGTAGTTTCACACCTTGTATCCAGGTAAAGTTGCTGGGTAAATGTGAGATAAATCATCGTATTGGAAGTTCGATTCTGTGCAGAGGTACTATTTTATGCTTTTACTTAAATAAATTATTCTAAGCGTACTCTGCCTGCCCCGTTAAATGTGAAGCTATTTATCTGGGGCGATCTCTGCGGTGAGTAGTTACAAAAATTTAAACCTAAGTTATTAACCAACATACTAGAGAGGAGAGGTTACTATGCAAAAAAAGTATTTATTGTTTGCGCCAGGTCCCAGTCCCATACCCCCGGAAGTTTTACTGGCAATGGCAGAGCCTATTATTCATCACAGGGCACCTGCTTATATAAAAGTGTTAGAGGAGGTGAGAGAGGGTTTAAAATACCTTTTTCAGACGCAAAATGAGGTGCTTGTACTTGCCAGTTCTGGAACTGGTGCCATGGAGGGTGCGGTAGTTAATACACTTTGTGCAGAGGATAAGGCACTGGTAGTCCAGAGCGGTAAATTTGGTGAACGATGGGCGCAGATTTGTAATGCTTATGGTGTTCATGCAAAGGTAATTCATGTGGAGTGGGGGAAAGCGGTTGACCCTGATCTTATAAAGAAGGCTTTGGAAGTTGAGCCTTCAATAAAGGCGGTATTTATGCAGGCCAGTGAAACCTCTACAGGGGTTATGCATCCTGTTAAAGAGGTTGCTGAAATCGTTAAGAATTGTGATAATACCATTATCGTGGTGGATGCCATAACTGGTGTAGGAGTCTTTGATCTTCCTACCGACAAGTGGAACTTAGACATAGTGGTAGGAGGTTCGCAGAAGGCTTTAATGCTCCCACCCGGTCTTGCCTTTGTTGCACTCAGTGATAAGGCGATAAGTTTTGTAGAAAAGTCAACCTTACCCAAGTATTACTTTAATTTCAAAAAGGAACTGAAGAGCATAAAGAATAATCAAAGTGCATATACGCCAGCAGTTTCGCTGGTGGTAGGATTGAGAGAAGTTCTGCGCCAGATTAAAGAGGAAGGGTTAGAGAATGTATTTGCCAGAACAGATAGGATTGCCCGGGCAACACGAGAAGCAATGAAGGCACTGGGATTAAAACTGTTTGCACCTGATTCACCCAGCAATGCGCTCACTGCTGTGATAGCACCTGATGGTGTTGATGGGCAGAAAGTAGTAAAGGTTTTGCGGGAGAAGCACAACATTACCATTGCAGGTGGTCAGGACCAGGCCAAGGGTAAAATCTTCAGGATTGCCCATTTTGGATATATGGATACCTATGATATCGTCACAGTAGTTTCTGCGGTGGAGATGACCTTAAAAGAACTGGGTTATGCAGTAGAACTGGGCAAGGGCGTGAAGGCAGCCCTGGAGGTACTTGGTTAGGAAAAGGAGGGATATTTATGAAGATTTTAGTAAGCGATAAGTTATCACCAAAGGGTGTAGAGATATTTGAAAAGGCTGAAGGCATTGAGGTTGAGGTTAAAACCAAACTTCCCCCTGAGGATTTAAAGGCGATTATTGGAGAATATGATGGGTTGGTGATAAGAAGTGCTACCAAAGTAAAACCCGAGATTATAGAGGCTGCCGACAAGCTGAAGGTGGTAGGTCGTGCCGGTAGCGGGCTGGATAATGTTGATATCCCGGCAGCCAGCAAGAAAGGTATTGTGGTAATGAATACCCCGGGAGGCAATACCATTACCACAGCCGAGCATGCGATCTCCATGATGCTTGCGCTCTCTCGTAAAATTCCTCAGGCTACTGCTTCAATGAAGAGCAAGAAGTGGGAGAAGAGCAAATTTATGGGATCAGAGATCTATAACAAGACGCTGGGCGTAATGGGCATAGGGAGTATTGGAAGTGTAGTAGCTGACAGGGCACGGGGACTCAGGATGAATGTACTTGCCTATGATCCTTTCCTCTCCCCGGAGAGGGCTGAAAAACTGGGAGTGGAATTGGTAAGTCTTGATGAGTTGTTAGAACGTGCAGATTATATTACCATCCATGTTCCCAAGAGCAAGGAGACCATCAATCTTGTTAATAAAGAGCTCTTTTCGAAGATGAAGGATGGTGTATTTTTAATCAATTGTGCTCGGGGTGGGATTGTCAATGAAAAGGATTTGTGTGATGCCATTAAGGGTGGCAAAGTGGCAGGAGCTGCCCTTGATGTCTTTGAAAAGGAACCACCTGATAGTGATAACCCTTTGCTCGATCTAGATGAAGTGATATGCACGCCTCATTTAGGGGCTTCTACCGAAGAGGCACAGGAGAAGGTTGCAGTGGCCATTGCCGAGCAGATGGTGGATTATTTATTAAATGGTACCATCATGAATGCAGCAAATGTCCCCTCGGTTGACAGCGAAATACTTGCAACCATCAGACCCTATCTTGATCTGGCAGAACGGTTAGGCAGTTTTCAGGGGCAGGTTATATCAGGTGGATTGGAGCAGGTATCTATTGAGTATAGTGGTGAAGTAGCGGCTCTGGAAGTAGCTCCTATTACGGTTTCCTTGTTAAAGGGACTGCTCTATCCTGCATTAAAAGAAGATGTGAATTATGTAAATGCTCCTGTCATTGCAAAAGAGAGAGGGGTCAAGGTAATCGAATCTACTACCAGCGAGTCTGAAGATTTTACGAGTCTCATTACTCTCAAGGTAAAGACGAGTAAAGAGGAGAGGCTGATTGCCGGGACTATCTTTGGTAAGAGTGACCCATGGGTTGTGCAGGTTGATCAGTTTAGAATAGAAGCGGTACCTGATAAGTATATGCTCTTATTTTATACCCATGATCGCCCCGGGGTGATTGGTAATATCGGAACAAGCCTGGGTAAACAGGGTATCAATATATCCAGGATGCAATTTGGCAGGGAAAAGGTGGAAGGGAAATCTTTACTTATACTGAGCACTGACGGACCGGTATCAAGTGAGATTATAGAGCTGATGAAAAAATTGCCTAACATTATCTCCCTTGATTCGATTGAGATATAACGATGGGTGCTGGATGGATCTGTTTTGCTTTTTATCCAGTATCAAGTAACCAGTATCCAGGATCGTCTGAATGATACATCATATTTTATAACTACTGAATCATTTGTTGAAGAGGAAGATATGGGACGTGTGTTATGGCTAATGTAATTGTTGTGGGAACACAATGGGGGGATGAGGGGAAAGGGAAGCTTGTCGATCTCCTTACAGAATTTGCGCACGTTATTGTGCGGTTTCAGGGGGGGAGCAATGCTGGTCACACTGTAGTAGTAGGAGAAAAAGAATTTATCTTTCACCAGCTCCCTTCAGGGATATTGCATGAGCAGAAACGTTGTATCGTTGGCAGTGGTGTAGTGATAGATCCTGTAACCCTGCTTGAAGAGATCGAGGAGATAAAAGGGAAAGGATTTTTTGGAAGTGACGATGCTCTGCTGATTAGTGAAGAGGCTCAGATTGTAATGCCTTACCACAAGCGTATAGATCTGGCACGAGAGAGGAAGAGGGGAGATAATAAGATTGGGACTACTGGAAGAGGTATTGGTCCTGCTTATGAGGATAAGGTGGCACGTAGAGGCATTCGATTGGTTGATCTGGTTGAAGAGGAAATCTTTCGGGATAAGCTGGAGAGAAATTTGGAGGAAAAAAACTTCTATTTGGTTAACCATCTTCAAGATGAGGGTTTTTCCTTTCAGGAAATGTATGATCAATACAGGGCGCTGTGTGAAAAGATCAGTTGCTATATGGCAAACACTTCTCACGTAATAGATCAGGAGATCCAGGAAGGGAAAGATGTTCTCTTTGAGGGGGCTCAGGGGGCACTGTTAGATGTGGATCATGGGACATATCCTTATGTGACATCATCTAATACTGTGGCAGGTGCGGCCTGTGTGGGTGCTGGTGTGGGACCCGTGAAGATTGATGGGGTAATGGGGGTTACCAAGGCTTATACTACCAGGGTAGGTGGTGGTCCTTTCCCAACAGAACTGAACGACGAGGTAGGCAATCGTTTGCGAGAGCAGGGTGGGGAATATGGAGCGACTACCGGCAGACCTCGCAGGTGTGGTTGGTTTGATGCTGTAGTCGTCAGGCATTCAGTGAGGCTTAGTGGTTTAACAGATTTAGCTATCACCAAGCTTGATGTTCTTAAGGGTTTAAAGAAGATTAAAATATGTACAGAATATAAGTTTAAAGGTAAAAAGATACAGGAGTTTCCAGCCAGTTTGCGAATTCAGGAGGAGTGTGAACCTGTGTATGAGGAGGTAAAAGGATGGGACGAAGATATTAGTATGGTTAAAGACTTAAACGATCTGCCGTCAAATGCTCAAAAATATGTAAAATTGATTGAACAACTGGTAGGAGTTGATGCCTGTATGATTTCCCTTGGTAACGAACGTGGTCAGACCTTGATGTTAAAAAATCCCTTTCATTAATCGAAGTAAATATCTAATCATTTAAGTTACTTAACATCTCAACTTTTAATCAACCAATCACTGATCGAAAACCACCCTTTAGTAAAAGGGGCAAGGGGGATTTGAAAACTGCCCCCATTTTTTTGTCATTGCGAGGTTATCGAAGGTAACCGAAGCAATCTCATTAAAAAGCTCGAAACAGACTCCGTAATTAACTGGTGTGGCTTCACCCATGGTTTGATATCTCATCTTTGAGGTGATATAGATGTTATACTTTATGCAAGCAAAAAAATACCAAATCTGCAAAACCTTGTCTTTTTTGATTGATTGTAATAGTTCAGAAAAGGTTGAGAGTTTCGTATTGTGGGTTGAGGGGTGAATTATTCTATGTAGTGTAATATGACAATATTGAAACCCATAGAAGTGGGGGGTTATGTTTCATAGTGCTGATATTAAAGAGATTAAGGCAGGGAAGGTGACTGATGCCTACTTTCCTCGGACGCTGGAAATTCTTAGAGCGAAGGGGATTGATAAGTGGGTAAAGGTAGAGTTTGTGGCAAAAGGACTTCCAAATAATTGGCCATGGGGGATACTTGCAGGGATAGAGGAATGTGCGGAATTGGTAGGCGGGCTTAAGGTGTCAGTGAGAAGTATGAGGGAAGGGACTGTATTTAAATCTTACCAGCCTGTAATGGAAATAGAAGGGAAATATTGTGATTTTGGAAGATATGAAACTGCCTTGCTGGGTTTTCTTTGCCAGGCTTCAGGTGTTGCTACCAAGGCAGCACGTTGTAAAAAGGCTGCAGGTGATCGATTGATTATCAGCTTTGGTGGGAGGAGGGTTCATCCTGCTGTAGCTCCTGTAATAGAGCGAAGCTCCTTCATTGGAGGTTTTGATGGGGTTGCCATCTTAAAGAGTGCAGAGATTATTGGTGAAGAAGCCATGGGAACTATGCCACATACCCTTGTCATCATCATGGGTGATACGGTTGAGGCAACCCGGGCGTTTAATAAAGTGTTAGGTCGTAAGGTAAAGACCATTTCCCTGATAGATACATTCCAAGACGAAAAGTTTGAGGCTTTGCGTGTAGCAGAATCCTTGGGGGATAAATTGTATGCAGTTAGATTAGATACCCCTGCTTCCCGGCGCGGTGACTTCTTGCACATCCTGGAAGAAGTGAGGTGGGAGCTCGATCTGAGAGGTTATAAACATGTTAAGCTTTTTGTAAGCGGTGGCCTGGATGAGGAAGATATAGTTAAGCTTAATCCCCTGGTTGACGGGTATGGTCTGGGGACTTCAGTAAGTAATGCAAATGTGATAGATTTTGCCATGGATATTGTGGAGGTTGAAGGAAAGCCTCTTGCAAAGAGAGGCAAAAGTTCTGGTTCTAAAAGAGTATTAAGGTGTACTAAATGCTATAGAGATAAGGTCATTCCACTTGCCGAGAAGCTCAAACGGTGTGAGTGTGGTGAAAAGTATAATGACCTGCTGTTTGATTTTATTAATAAGGGAAAGATAAAAGAGAAACTTCCCTCCCCTCAAAAGATCAGGGACTATGTTATAAGAGAATTGGAGAACTATGGTATTTGAATTTGGGAATTAAGGGGTTAATTCTCTTGATACTGGATTCTGGATACTAGATACTGGATAGTGAAAAATGGGATGAGCTATAAGAATTTCTCAAATCGTAATTGGATTATTGCCCTTCTTCTTTTTTTGCTTACCTTTCTTATCTACCTTCCAATCCTAGAAAATGGTTTTGTATGGGATGATGATTCGTATGTGGTTAGAAACGTTCACATCCACTCTTTAGATGTTAAATCCTTCTATTGGATGCTAACGGGATTTCATTCCGGCAACTGGCATCCTCTTACCTGGCTTTCCCATGCACTTGACTGTAGTTTCTGGGGACTCAGTCCTAGCAAACACCATCTCACCAATCTAATTATTCATGGAGTTAATACCTCTTTAGTATTTATTCTGGTTATGACTCTACTTTCCAGGGTAGGATCACAGAAAACGAGCAGGTCAGGAAACTTAATAGCAAGTTGTGTGACTGCTCTCTTGTTCGGACTCCACCCCCTGCATGTGGAGTCTGTGGCCTGGGTTTCAGAGAGGAAAGATCTCTTATGCGCCTTTTTTTTCATTTTAAGTATTTTATCCTACTTTCATTATGTTTTTTACTCAATTAAGAGGAGAAGGAGAGTCTGGTATGGGATGAGTCTCATCCTTTTTGCCCTAGCACTTATGTCAAAGCCCATGGCTGTAATCCTTCCATTAATTCTCCTTTTACTTGACTGGTATCCCTTCAGGCGATTTGCCTTGCCTTTTTCAAGATCAGTTCCACAAACCTTGACTGAAAAGATACCCTTTTTTATTTTGGGTGTGTGTTCGGGGATTCTTACCCTTCTTGCCCAGCACGCAGGTGGTGCAATCAAAACGTTAGAGCAATTAACTTTTGTTTCCCGTTTGCTTAATGTGCCAAGGGTTCTGATATTCTATCTGGGAAAGATGGTTTTACCTGTTAAACTGGTCCCCTTTTATCCTTTTTCTGTACTGTCTCATTTAGAATACCTCTTTTATGGGATCCTTCTTTTGGTTATTACTGGATTTTGTTTGTGGATGGCAAAGCATGGGAAGTATATAGGGCTTTTCTCCTGGTCTTATTATATGATAACCCTTCTGCCTGTTCTGGGAATTATTCAGGTAGGAGGACAGATGGCGGCAGACCGTTACACATATCTTCCCAGTCTGGGCCCCTTTTTAATGGTTGGAATAGTCTCTGCATGGGTATGGGAAAAGGCATTGTTAAGCAAGCATAGTCAGGTGTTTAGAAATTCAGTTTTGCTAGTTATCCTTCTGGTGACTTTTTTGTGTGGTCATTTGACATCACAGCAGATTAAGGTATGGCGAAATCCAGAGAGTCTCTGGGGAAGGGTTGATCATGTTTTCCCGGGTGTTGTTCAGGAGGCGTACTTCAATCTTGGAATGTACTACAGTGAAAAGGGCAGGGCGGATGAAGCCATAGAACAGTTTAAGAAAGTGATTAAAATAAATCCTCGTTATGCAAGAGCTCATAACAATCTTGGTATTGCTTATACAGGGAAGGGGATGTTGAAAGAGGCTATTTATGAATATGAAAGAGCCATTGACATTGATCCTCACCATAAACGAGCTCACTATAATCTCGGGGTTGTTTATTTTGAACAGGGAGATTTTGATCGAGCAATGGTTGAGTTTAAAAATGCCATAAACATTAACCCGAATTATGCAAAGGCACACTATAATTTAGGGAATACTTATGATAAAAAGGGGTTGTGGGAGGAAGCAATTATAGAATATAAAAAGGCACTGACTATAAATCCTCGATATGCTGAGGCGTGTAATAATCTGGCTGTGATTTATTGTTATAGAAAAAAGG
>CAZOKO010000073.1:0-13993 GCA_964580455.1 uncultured Thermodesulfobacteriota bacterium
GGACCGTGTCTCAGTTCCAGTGTGGCTGATCATCCTCTCAGACCAGCTAACCATCTTCGCCTTGGTGAGCCATTACCTCACCAACTAGCTAATAGTACAAGGGCTCATCCTCAAACAATAGCTTGAAACAGAGGCCATCTTTTCCTACTATCCCCTAAGAGATTGTAGTCTTATCAGGTATTAGCTTCGCTTTCGCAAAGTTATCCCTAATTTAAGGGTAAATTACCCTCGCATTACTCACCCGTTCGCCACTTTACTCTCCCGACGAATCGGAATTTCTCGTTCGACTTGCATGTGTTAGGTGCGCCGCCAGCGTTCGTTCTGAGCCAGGATCAAACTCTTCAATTTATTTCAATTATCTAATTATTCTAAAAACCTCAAAACGACAGCCATGCTATTCAATTTTCAAAGAACAATTCTAAAGCGAAACTGTATGTTAATACTTATTCATCATATTGTCAAGTAAAAAATGACATTATTTTCACATTATTTATCAATCACTTAACTTTTATCTGATGATATTTTTTCTTTCCACTACGCAACACAATGCTTCCATTCTCAACATGTTTAAACCCGATTGTATCATCATATTTGCTAACTGCTACCCCATTAATATATCCACCACGTTGATTTATTAGCCTGCGAGCTTCACCTCGGCTGGAACAAAGCCCAACTCTAGCAAAAAGTTCAAAAGCCGCTATTCCTTTTTCTAAAACCTCTTTATCTACAAGGCTGGTTGGCATTCCGCTTAAATCATTGGCAACTTTACTCCTTGGAATCGTGCTGGACGGAAACAACTGACTATCTATTCCCCTATATCCAAAAGCACTGGCAGAAGCTTCCCACACCTCTAAAGCCTTCTTTTCACCATGAGTAATTTTAGTTGCCTCAAATGCCAAAACAGTCTTAGCATTATTGATATCCTCCCCTTTTATCATCTCCACTGCTTCAACCTCTTTAAGAGGCAGGAAGGTAAATAATTTTAAGAATCTTCCAACATCCGCATCATCCACATTAATCCAAAACTGGTAATACTCATAGGGAGAGGTTAAACTTTCATCTAACCAGATCGCTCCTTTCTCAGTTTTTCCCATTTTATCACCGGAAGCAGCAATGATAAGAGGAAAGGTCATCCCAAAAACTTCTATCCCTTCAACCCTCCTCGTCAAATCAATGCCCGCCACAATATTACCCCACTGATCATTACCCCCCATCTGCAAGAGACAACGATAATGCTTGCTGAGATACAGGAAATCATAAGCCTGGAGCAACATATAATTAAACTCGATGAAGTTGAGTCCTGTTTTTAACCTCGCCTTATAAGATTCTGCCGTAAGCATCCTGTTAACACTGAAATGGCAACCTGTATCACGAAGAAACTCAATATAACCCAGCTTACGTAACCAATCAGCATTATTGAGAAGAAGTGCCTCGCCTTCATCAAAATTAATGTATCTAGAGAACTGCTTTTTTATTGATATAGAATTTTCTTCAATTTGATTTTCTGTAAGTATCTCCCGTATTTTAGTTTTACCACTGGGATCACCTATCAGACCTGTTCCCCCACCTACAAGAACAATGGGCTTATGACCACTTCGCTGGACATGAACCAGAGCCATAATTGGCACCAGACTCCCCACATGAAGAGTTGAAGCTGTAGGATCAAACCCGATATAGCAGGTAACGGGGCTTGAGAAAAGTTTCCTTACACCCTGCTCATCTGTCACCTGTTCAATAAACCCGCGGCTTTTTAATGTATCAAAAACATTCTCCATAATCTAATTCAACGTCCGAAACTCTACACCTTACTGAAGCTAGAAGTTTCTTATCAGTTATTAAACTTGCTCCACTCATGGAGTGATGGAGTATTGGATAAACACAATCTGTTACGGGTTACGGGTTGATAAGAAAGGATATCGTTGAACCTGTAACACGAAACACGTATTAAACCCAATATTCCAATTTCTTAAGCAACACCTAAGCTCAGTTGACCACAACATCACTACTTTGCAAAATCCACAGACCGTGTTTCTCTGATAACAGTAACCTTGATCTGGCCGGGGTAGCTTAAATTCGCTTCGATTTTCTTCGCTACATCTCGAGACAAAACGACAGCATCATCATCAGAAATCTCTTCGCTTTCCACGATGATTCTAATTTCTCTTCCGGCTTGTACCGCATAAGTCTTATTAACCCCTGGGAAAGACTCCGCTATCTCTTCTAACTCTTTCAGGTGCTTAACATAGGTTTCCAGCATCTCCCTTCTAGCACCCGGTCTTGCCGCAGAAAGGGCATCAGCAACCTGCACGAGTATTGCAATCACCGTCTGAGGTTTCTCATCATCATGATGAGCAGCTAAGGCGTGAATGATTTCATCATCTTCCCCATACTTTTTCGCCAGATTTGCACCGATAATAGCATGCGACCCCTCCACCTCATGGTCAACAGCCTTACCAATATCGTGCAATAAACCGGCTCTTTTTGCCTTCTTAACATCAAGTCCCAGTTCAGAAGCAATAATACCACAAAAAGATGCCACTTCCAGTGAATGCTGTAAAACATTTTGATCATAACTGCTTCTATACTTCAGTCTGCCTAAAAGTTTTATCACCTCTCCATTCACTCCATGGACACCACAATCAAAGGTAGCCTGCTCACCAGCCTCCCGTATATTTGCATCCATTTCCTGCTTAACTTTCTCAACTATCTCTTCTATTCGCGCTGGGTGTATCCGTCCATCATCAATCAGCCGTCCTAAAGAAATCCTGGCGATTTCTCTCCTTATAGGATCAAACCCTGAAAGAACCACAGCTTCAGGCGTATCATCAATTATAAGATCTACCCCCGTAGCTGCTTCTATAGAACGAATATTTCTACCCTCCCTTCCAATAATTCTTCCTTTCATCTCTTCATTGGGAAGATTCACTACGGAAACGGTCTTTTCTGCAACATAATCGGCAGAATACCTCTGAATCGCTAAGGCCAGGATATTTCTGGCCATCTTATCTGCAGTCTCTTTTGCTTCTTCTTCGATTCTACGAATAGTCTTTGCAGCTTCGTGCTTCGCTTCATTCTCCATAGACTGCATTAACGTTTTCCTGGCTTCCTCGGAAGACATCCCTGAAATATTTTCCAACTTCAACCTTTGCTGACCTAAAGCAGATTGCAACTCTTTTTCCTTTTCCAGGTTTTCCTTTTCTTTAATGGCCAAAGACTTATCTCTCTTTGAGAGACTAACCTCTTTTTGGTCTACAAGCTCAACTTTCTTATCCAGATTCTCATCTCTTTGAACCATTCTCTTCTCTAAATTCTGTATCTCCAACCTTCTATCCCTTGTCTCTTTTTCAAAGTCTGCCTTAGCCTTATATAGATCTTCTTTTACCTGCAGACGTGCCTCTTTCTTAATGGTTTCAGCTTCTTTTTTTGCTCTCTCTAATACTTTTTTTGATGCTTCCTCCACCATTTCAATTTTGGATTCAGCAAATCTTTTTCGAACAAAGAAACCAGCACAAGCTCCAAGGGCAAGAGCTAGTAACGCTATACCTATCATTATCGCAATCGACGCCAAAGTACTTGCCACCTCCTTTTATGGTATAATCCATCCGGGATCATGAAATCCCAAAAGGTTATACCTTATATAAAATGTTTTTCCCTAATTGACTGGCTTACAAGAATCAAATTTCCCCTTCCTTCACCCTGCTCCCATCAAGGCAGAAGGGATAGAATTGGCAAAAACCGACTATTGAAAAAATACTTATTATTCTAGTAAGTTTGTAGAAATACCGAGACGCGTATTTAGTGAGGTGAACAGAAAGAAGATTTGGTTTGATCTAATAAATGAGAGAGAGAAAACTTCTGAATTGATTTATTTCTATCAAACTTTTGTGAAGAAAGCTAGTAAACTTACTGAAAACCAACTGTTTTTTATTTATCTCTATTTTCAAAAACATGATGGAACAGATGTCTAAGGTCTCCTATGTCATAAGCAACTATCAACCCTAGTTTTAAAATACTTTTATACATCCCCTCAAAATCCACAATAAAGCAATAAACTTTCTCGCCTATTTCTGTATAGATTTTCAATTATCAAATTACTATGCTTTCTTTCACTTAATACATTCAATGCTCTCAGTAAAAAATCAAACCTAATTCTTTCTGTCCACTATCACTTAAAAAATATTTTTAAATTCCCCGCCATGCCGTGTGAGCCACTTACTTGAACCTAATTCTTTTAGGTGGGCACCTTGTTACCACTTCAGACAACCCTGAAAAATATTCGGGGCCCGTCCTCCGCCAGCAAGGGAAAGCTCCCTTTCTTGAAGTGTTGGCTCAAGAAACATCGCTCCAATCACAGACACAGCAGGGATACGTCTCCCAATTTCTAAAACTTAATGCAATTCAAGGAAGGTTAAGTCTGCGAATCAATATAATTGACTAAATCCTCTGACTTGGCCTCCACTACAGCAATGAGTTCTTCGTTAAGCTTCTTTGCCTGGAAGTAATCATTGGCTATGTTCATTGCTGTCAATATAAGGATATTAAGGGTTGCAACAGTTTTTGTTGTTTTGAGTACCTCTTCAATATTTTGATTCAGGCATTCTGCTATCTGATTTGCATATCTTTCTTCAACATCACTTTTGATGCTGTATTCTTTCCCCAGTATATTAATTGTAATATTTTCTGCCAATTAACCCCTCAATCCATTATCCCGTCTTTTCTATGCCTTCTATTTTGTCAATCAAAGCATCGAGCTTTGAGCGAATCAGATGTCTTTCCCTGGAAAGCTTCTCCAACCTGTTTTTTGTCTCCCTGTTTTCTCTACCCTTCACCTCATGTACACCAGCTAACTCATCCTTTTTTCCCTTTAAAAGGGAATACTGTTTTACCAGCTGATTAACTCTTCTCTCCAGGTTCTCAAATTTTTCCAGCCTAACCACTTACAAGCCCTGTAATTTCTTAATAATTTTCAAAAACTATCTCTTCAATCAGACGTTCATATAGTACTCTCTAAAAACTAAAAGTCAAGGAAAATCTTCCCCAAATTAGATGCCATTCTTTTTTGAAAAGAACATTTGAATTAATAATATAAAAGTGGTAATATTAAGTAGTTTTTTGAATATTAAACTTGTATAATCAAAACAGAAAATGGAAGGAACAACCTCAATGAAAAATCTATTTAAAATCTCTTTATTAAGTCTATGCATTCTCTTCCTCTCCGATTCAGTGATTTGTTCAACCAAAGTGACTCCCCCTTTAAAAGCAGATGAAGGTTATCAGATACAGCCAACAAGTATTAGTGATATCACTTATACAATATTGATCTGGACAGAGAGCGGAGGCATATTTCCTAAATATTTTCCTCAGTTCGAATTCGATGCCGGTGATGTATTTAAAGCAACTTCTGTATCTTCTGAATACAGCGAACTGACAGGCACCTGGACGGAAACAGACTTTGTCGCATTTACCCACTTTACGGCACGGGTTGAGGCTTCAGAGGAGGAGACCACAACAACAACTACTGCTGACACCTCTGCCACACAAGACATTCTCATACCTCAATCTATAGAACCGGAGAAAACTTCATTCCTGATCAATCTCTGGGGAATATCCCTTGATTTTACACCACCTCCACCTTTTGATACAATTGCTTTCAGTATGCTCTTCGGAGCCGGTGCATACCTGGGGACCGATGTTTTCTTCACAGGTTTTGCCGGTACTGAAACGGAGGAACCTGATTTTGGTTCCGTTAGTCCTAACGAAGGAGAACAGGGTCAAACGATTGATGTAACCATTACTGGGATAAATACCACATTCGAGAGGGCAGGGACCATCACAGTAGATTTTGGAGAAGGCATCGATGTTGGATCAACTGGTGTAAAAAATGACACTGAACTCAATGTCGAAATTTCAATCCAAGATGAAGCAAAAGTAGGAGATAGGACTGTAAGTGTAACATACGACAGCACTGTTATATCTGAAGCTGCCGCATTTACCGTAACAGAGAAAATAGAGTAATAATCACACTACCCTCCGTGTATCCCCAAGCTGGGGTAGTGATCAGCAGGTCATATACACCACGAAAGAAAACTTTAAATTTACCCACAAGGGTAAAAAAATAAACAATGTCTGTGTTTACACCAATAGGGAAGATGCTCATCCTGATGGGCATTTTCCTTTTCCTTATTGGACTGATAATGACTCTGGGAACATTTTAGCTTTTACTTTCCCCTCACCTCCTGTATTATCATCAGTATTATCTTAACCTTCCTATTCTACTTTCTTAGAAAATAATCCTTTATCAACACTCTGGGGACTGCTAACTGTAAACTGTGAACTGAAACTCTATGAACCGTATTGAACTCTTCTCTCATGCTAAAATTAATCTAAGACTCGACATCCTGCGCAAGCGGGCTGATGGCTACCATGATATCAGAACAGTATTTCAAAAGGTGAGTCTTAGAGATGAATTAGAGATTGTCATTTCAAAAAGAGGCATAAAGATTACATGCGATAATCCTAACGTACCGGCAAATGAGGATAACCTTGCTTACAGAGCTGCCCGAACCATGCTTAACCGATACAAAGTTAAAGACGGGGTCCGCATAGTAATCAAGAAAAATATACCTGTTGCCGCAGGATTAGGAGGTGGCAGCAGTAATGCGGCTTCTACCCTCCTGGGGATTAACCAACTCTTCGGGCTGCGAATAGCCAAACAGGAGCTAATGAAAATAGGAAGAGATATCGGTGCGGATGTTCCTTTCTTTATTTTTGGAAAAACAGCTCTGGCCACCGGCATAGGTGATGTATTAGAAACAATTGAGATGACTCCTGAACTATGGCTGCTTCTTATAACTCCAGACATCCCCATTTCAACGGCCTGGGCATACGGAAGCTTTAGAATGGGATTGACAAATAAGCATATTAATATTACTATACCTAATCGCATTAATCATCTTTCTGAAATTATTACCCTGCTTTCCAACGATTTGGAAAAAGTAGCCATTCCCAGATACCCTATAATCCAGAAAACTAAAGATGAGTTAATAAATAAAGGGGCAAAAGGAAGTCTAATGTCGGGTAGTGGCTCCACGGCATTCGGCATATTTTCTAGTGAAGATGAAGCAAAAAAGGCTCATGCTCAATTAAAGACCCACGATGACTGGCAGGTACACCTGTGTCACACTATATAGAGTGCTTGAGTGAAAAGTCTAGTTCAAGCAAAAAATCCGAATATCGAAAAATTGTAACCACGAAGCTCACGAAGAACCACTAAGTAAAAAATAAGGCGTGCTGGGGTGTCGACAAGTGGCAAGTCATAGGATTTTGGTTCCTACATTCGGAGGTTCGAATCCTCCCACCCCAGCCATTTTTTAAAATGGGACGCAGATTTCCTCTGATAAACACAGATAAAGAGAATTTCAATTTCCAAATCCCATAATAACAAACAATTTAGTATAATGAATATAGAATTAGCTCAGCAAAGAAGTAGATTGCTTCGTCGTTTGCCAAGGCAGATTCCTCACAATGACAAAAGGGGTGTCATTGCGGTGAGCCGAAGCCCCGAGTGTAACGAGGGGGAAGCGAAGCAATCTCATAAAATTGCGATGATTTGAGCAGTAAAAATTCATCTGCCAATTTCTTGCTGAGTAAAGTCAATAACCATTTTTAGTATTGACATATGTTTAAATATTTTATATAAGCTTGCACTGGAAACTAATGGTAATCAAGAAAAACAGCATTCTATCATAAGGGGTTTTAATTAGTGTTAGATAAATTAAAGATATTTTCCGGAAACTCTAATATCCCATTAGCTCAAGAGATCTGTGCAACACTCGATATCCCCCTGGGTAAAGCTAATGTTAAAAAGTTTAGTGATGGTGAAATTCAGTTAGAGATCGAAGAGAACGTAAGGGGAATGGATGTTTTTGTCGTGCAATCTACCTGTACACCAGTCAACATCTCTTTGATGGAATTATTGATCATGATGGATGCCATCAAAAGGGCTTCAGCAGAGAGAATCACAGCGGTTATGCCTTACTACGGTTATGCCAGGCAGGATCGGAAGGTTGCCCCCAGAGCACCTATCACCGCTAAACTGGTAGCTGATCTTATAACCACAGCTGGGGCAGATAGAATTCTTACCATCGACCTCCATGCAGGTCAAATACAGGGATTTTTTAACATTCCAGTTGACCACCTGTATGCCGCTCCGGTCATGCTGGAATTTATTGAAAACAAATTCGCAAACAATATTGTAATTATTTCTCCTGATGCAGGTGGGGTAGAAAGGGCAAGGGCATTTGCCAAAAGGCTGGGTGCATCCTTAGCCATCATTGATAAAAGAAGGGATAAGCCAAATGAAACTCAGGTAATGCATATTATTGGAGAAATTAAGGGTAAAACGGCACTTCTTTTAGATGACATGGTGGACACTGCCGGTACATTGACTCAATCAGCTAATGCGCTCATCAAAGAAGGGGCAGCAAAAGTTGTTGCCTGCTGCACTCATCCAGTTCTCTCAGGTAAAGCAATAGAAAAGATTAATCAGTCAGCTTTACAGGAACTTGTAGTTACAGATACTATCCTCTTGAGAGAAGATGCTAAATCCTGCAAAAAGATAACTGCACTCTCTGTTTCAAAACTTTTAGGTGAAGCTATAAAAAGGATTCATAACAACGACTCAGTAAGTTCGTTATTTATTTAGGAGGTAAAATGGCAGAAAAATTAAAGCTATCAGCAAATGTTCGTAAAGAAACAGGGAAAGGGGCAGCAGGAAGATTGCGAAAAAAGGGAATGCTTCCAGCGGTAGTCTACGGTCATAAAACCCCTTCAATTCCACTGGTCATAGATTCAAAACAGTTAAAACAACTGATCGTAGGTGGAAAAAGTGAGCACAAACTTTTTGATTTATCTATAGATGAAAATGGGAAGTCTGCAGAAAAAACGGTAATGATTAAAGAACTCCAGATTGATCCTGTAAAAAGGCATTATCTCCACATCGATTTCTTTGAAGTAGCTATGGATGAGGAAGTAACTATACCAGTCAATATCAAACTGATTGGTGAATCGGCAGGAGTCACGATAGGCGGGGTGCTTCAGCAGGTTAGAAGAGAACTTGAAATAAGATGTCTGCCATCTCAGATTCCAGATAGTTTGGAAATTGATGTGAGTTCCCTCAACATTGGAGATTCCATTCACTTAAAAGATATGCAGCTGCCTCCAGGGGTTAAGGTTCTGGAAGACGTTGATCTTACTATCGCTACCGTACTTGCCCCGACTGTTGAGAAAGAAGTAGCAGAGGAAGCTCCTCCTGAAGAAGTTGAAGAAGAGAAAGCCGCCGCAGAGGAAGGTGAAGAGAAGAAAGTGGAGGAGGCAAAGAAGGCAGAAGAAGGGGATAAAGCAGGAAAGGGAAAAAAGGATTGATCAGGAGCACTGGTGAAACTGATCGTAGGTTTAGGAAACCCTGGCAAGGAATATGCCTCAAGCAGACATAATATCGGCTTTCTTGTAATCAACCGATTAGCTAAAAAAAATAGCATAGCTCTCAAGGGAAGGAAATTTAAAAGCAGGTGGGGGAAAGGGGAAATTTCAGGTCATACGGTACTCCTGGCAAAACCCCAAACTTTTATGAATTTAAGCGGCGAAGCAGTAAGCTCCTTTGCCAATTTTTATAAAATAGCCCCATCGGACATTATCGTTGTTCATGATGATAGTGATATTGAATTTGGCTGCCTGAAAATAAAAATAACAGGAGGAAGCGGAGGCCACCGCGGAATAGACTCCATCATCAGCCTGTTGAGGGATGATACATTTATACGGATTAGAGTTGGAATAGGGAGACCACCCCCCAGCATGGACCACTCAGAATTCGTACTCTCTCCATTTAATGAATCAGAACAGGAAAGTCTGGAGCAGGTGATTAATAAGGCACGGGATTGTCTTGAAATGCTTATGCCTCACGGTCCCGAAACTGCAATGAACAAGTTTCACTGCAAAGGACAATAAAAAAACCACATAGAACACTTAAAGGAGGAAAGGATGGGAAATGAAACTTTAACTTATTATGTTCCACTTTTTGGAATACTCGCTCTTATATTTGCTTTAATAAAAGCAAACTGGGTAAATAAACAAGACCCGGGCACTGATAGGATGAAAGAAATTTGTGGTTTCATAAGAGAAGGTGCTATGGCTTTTTTATACAGAGAATACAGAGTACTCATTATCTTTGTCATTTGCGTGGCTATTCTCCTTGCTGTAGCTAATATGAAAGGCACACCTGATGCCTATCGCAGCCCGTTAATTGCCTTATCTTTTGTCTTTGGTGCTTTTTGTTCAGGCCTTTCTGGTTTTTTCGGTATGCGTGTTGCTACCGCTGCTAATGCAAGGACAACAAATGCAGCTCGCAGCAACTTGAACAGTGCCCTAAAAGTAGCTTTTTCAGGTGGATCAGTCATGGGCATGTGTGTGGTTGGTCTGGGCATTTTGGGCCTGGGGATTTTACTTGTTCTTTACAGAAATATGGGACTGCTGGGAGATGCCTCCTCCAATTTTTCTAATATAATTACCGTTATCAGCGGGTTCTCTTTAGGAGCATCATCAATTGCACTGTTTGCCAGAGTAGGGGGCGGCATTTATACAAAAGCTGCTGATGTAGGAGCTGACTTAGTCGGAAAAGTTGAAGCCGGTATCCCTGAAGACGATCCTCGTAACCCTGCTACTATTGCTGATAACGTGGGGGATAACGTAGGAGATGTAGCCGGAATGGGCGCAGACCTTTTTGAATCTTACGTAGGTTCTATTGTAGGTGCCATGGTTTTAGGAGCTACATCTCTGGGATTTGCAGGAGCTGCCTATAACGCGGTGATACTGCCTTTAATAATCGCAGGTGCGGGAATCATTGTTTCCATAGTGGGAACCTTCTTTGTGCGGGTGAAAGAGGGTGGAAGTCCTCAGGCAGCCCTCAATACCGGAACCTTTGGTGCAGCAGCTATAATGCTTGTCGTCACCTATTTCCTCTGTGTCAAATTTATTCCCAGTGAAATAACCATAGCTGGTTTTGTAGGAATCTCTGCCAGTGATGTCTTTCTTGCTACCATTGTCGGATTAATTGCTGGAGTTTTAGTCGGCATAACCGCTGAATATTATACCTCCAAAGACAGGAAGCCCGCTCAAGATATAGCCAGAGAATCAGAAACCGGTCCGGCAACAACTATCATTGCTGGCATCGCTACCGGCATGCGCTCAACCTGCCTCACCATAATCTGGATTGCCGCAGCTATCCTCCTTTCTCATTATTTTGCCGGGTTGTATGGGATTGCCATCGCGGCACTGGGCATGCTCTCAACCACGGGGATTCAACTCGCCGTTGATGCCTATGGTCCCATTGCCGATAATGCTGGGGGTATAGCTGAAATGGCGGAATTACCCCCAGAGGTGAGAGAAAAAACAGACCATCTGGATGCTGTAGGGAACACCACAGCCGCAATTGGAAAAGGTTTTGCTATTGGTTCAGCAGCATTGACTGCCCTTGCCCTCTTTGCTGCTTTTAGAACACAGGCTGATGTAGGGGCGTTGGACTTGACAAAACCAAGTATCATGGCCGGTCTTTTTATTGGAGGTATGCTTCCTTTCCTTTTCTCCGCCATGGCAATGAAAGCAGTGGGTTCAGCAGCAAAAGATATGATCATGGAGGTGAGAAGGCAGTTTAAAGAGATTCCTGGTTTGCTTGAAGGTAAAGCCAAGGCTGATTATGCTAAATGTGTGGACATCTCTACAGCAGCGGCAATTAAAAAAATGGTTTCTCCAAGTCTAATGGCTATAATCGTCCCTGTAGTCTTTGGATTTATCAGCAAAGAGGCACTGGGTGGTCTTTTAGCCGGTGTTACGGTTTCAGGCGTTCTTCTTGCTGTATTTCAAGCTAATGCTGGTGGCGCATGGGACAATGCAAAAAAATGGATAGAAGAAGGTAATCTCGGGGGGAAAGGATCTGAACCACACAAAGCGGCAGTAATAGGGGATACAGTGGGTGACCCCTTTAAAGACACCTCTGGTCCGTCTCTCAACATACTCATAAAATTGATGTCAGTTGTAGCTCTGGTTATCGCGCCTTTAATTAAGTAAGTAAAGTTTCCCCCTTTGAAAAAGGGGGGTTAGGATTTACTAAAATACAACGCACAACAATCACTCAAACATTAACCTGGAGGAAATTAAGATGACTAAAAGAAATATCTTGCGATGGATATTTGTTTCAATAGTATTACTGTCTTTTCTATGGGTTGGCTGTGGTGAAAAAGCTATAAAATTGAGTTTGAAGTTTCAAGAAGGGGATGAATATAAATACAACTTGATTCAGGATTCTGTGACTACTACAGAGTTCATGGGTAAGAAGATGGAAATGCCCAGCAAGACCGAAATCACTCTTACCCAGAAAGTAGAAAAGGTTGATCTGGGGATAGCGGAACTCAACGTCACTTACGACACCTTTAATATGGAAATGAATGTCGGGGGTAAACAGATACCCAGTAATATGGGCAAATCAATGGTTGGAAAAACTAATAAAATGAAGATTAGTGAAAACGGTGAGATAATTGAGCCTAAAGGGATTAAAGCGATGGTGGGTTTGCAGGGACTTGGTAGTGATATTAAAAATATATTTTTCAGCCTCTACCCTAAATTCCCTGAACGCAAACTGAAAGTGGGAAATAGCTGGACACAAAAACAGGAGATTCCTCAATCTCAAATGGGCGTGGTAATTGAGTATCAATACACCTTACCAAAACTGGAAAAAAAGAAAGGTTATGACTGTGCAGTAATAGACTACACCATCTCTATGACTATTGAAGGTGGAGAACAAACAAAAATGAATATGAAGGGGAGTGGAAAAGGAAAGGGTACTGCCTATTTTGCATATGAAAAAGGTTTGTTAGTTGAAAGTGAGGTAGCGATGGATCTTACCATGTCCATATCCGCTCCATTGCCAACAGGGGAACAGGAAATCCCTACCACAACTCATCAAACGATAAAATTGAGTCTCATCTGATTGCCCGGATTTGAGGTTTACCATAGCTATTTTTAATATAGAAATTTGCCTGCACTTCCTATATCCTACACTAATAAACCCACTTTATTTCAAAAGTGGGTTTATTGCATTATGTAAATCCTTTCTCCCTCTTCCAACTTCCTAAGACCTTCCCAGGCACTCTTTGAGAATTTTGACTGTACCGGTTGTTTTAATGCCAGTCTGTAAAAGTAAAAGGCTTTCTCATGATATTTCTTTGCCTCAACTTCGTTGCTCAAGTCTGATTGAGGAGAAAACGCATAGATCTCATATAGTATATGCAAGCGGTGAGCTATCTGGTAGTACATCTCAGGCTTAAGTGTTGAGGTTGGATATTCCCCTAAAACCTTTTCAATATACCCTATCTCTTTCAGAAGACCTTCTGGTAATCCTTTATATTCACAAACCCAGGGTATGAGATGGTAAGCTGCCTCATCGGCATAGTTGCTGTCCGGGAATTTTTCCATCATCTCATTGTAATGAAAAAGATTGTAGCGGATACCACAGGGGGTTTCTTCCCAATACTGATAATGGCTATATTTTTCCAGGAAAATTTTCCTGGCTTCCTCCTCTGATTTGCCATCTTTTATCAATTGTTGATAATCCTGTTCTATCAGTCCCTCAAAGGCTTCTCCCAATCTCAAGAGCGCTATGTCATAATACCTGGACTCCGGAAAATCCTTCGTAAATTTCTGACACTTTTCAACTGCCTTTTCATAGAACTTATCATCTGACAGTTCAATAATCTCTTTCAGTTGTTGCTCTTCATCCCCCAGCTTACGCTCCGGCATAGACAAAAAGATACAGGAACTGAGAAACAGAATGAGAAGAAGAAAGAACGTTATACGATGCATTTTCCTTTTTCACAAAAGCAGTTAACAACTTATATAGCAGGAATTTCCATAATGCTCAAAATAATCACAACGATACTGGATA
>CAZOKO010000074.1:0-13814 GCA_964580455.1 uncultured Thermodesulfobacteriota bacterium
ACTTATTCATTTGGTACTGCTGGTGGTGATTTCTGGGTACTGAAACTTGACAATAATGGCAATGTTTCCTGGCAGAAGACCTATGGGGGAAGTAGTACTGATGAAGACGCTTTAATCCAGCAGACCTCAGATGGAGGCTATATCATGACAGGTAGCACTCGTTCCTTTGGTGCTGGTGATAATGATATCTGGGTGTTGAAACTTGATCAAAACGGCAATATCTCCTGGAGCAATACACCTATCGAGGAGATAGTGGTAGTGATTCTTCTCCAAAAATTCAACAGACCACAGACGGGGGTTATATCATTGCCTGTAACACAACGTCCTTTGGTGCTGGAGGAAGAGATGCTTGGGTACTTAAACTTGATGGCAATGGGAATGTTTCCTGGCAGAGGACCTACGGTGGGAATAATTATGATCATGTCCACTCTGTCCAGCAGACCACAGATGGAGGCTATATCATTGCCTGTAACACACCATCCTTTGGTGCTGGAGGAACAGATGTTTGGGTGTTGAAGCTTGATAGTAATGGAGAGATTGAATGGCAGAAGACTTACGGAGGGAATAAATATGATTATGCTTGGTCCATCCAGCAGACCTCAGATGGTGGGTATATCGTTGCGGGTTCGACTTATACATTTGGTGCTGGTGAGAGTGATATCTGGGTGTTGAAGCTTGATAGCAATGGGAATGTTTCCTGGCAGAGGACATACGGTGGGAATGATTATGATTATGCTTGGTCCATTCAGCAGACCTCAGATGGTGGGTATATCGTTACTGGTTCGACTGAATCCTTTGGTGCTGGAGGAACAGATGTTTGGGTGTTGAAGCTTGATGGCAATGGGAATGTTTCCTGGCAGAAGACCTACGGAGGGAATGATTATGACTATGCCTATTCCATTCAGCAAACCTTAGATGGCGGGTATACCGTTGCTGGTTCGACTCGTTCCTTTGGTTCTGATCCTACAAGTGTCTATGTGCTAAAACTTGACAGTAATGGTGAAATTCCAGGTTGTGATTCAATTGATTATAGCAACGCTATAGTTAATGAAACTTCGGTTTTACCTCAAGACACAAATGCCGTCATTACATCAACTTCTGCAATTGTCACCAGTCCAACAATAAATCCGCAAAATACTTCAGCTGAAATCTCAATTGTTTGCTGTTACGAAGATGATGATTATGATTGCGACAGCATTCCTGATGTCGAAGACAACTGCCCTGAAACTCCAAATGGTCCAAATTTAGGCACTTGTATCTATGGCTGGTCAGAAATGGTCACTTGCACAACTGATGATGCCTGTGGTGCTGATGGGATATGTAGCACAAATCAGGAAGATGAAGGAGATGGAGTGGGTGATGTGTGTGACAACTGTCCGAACGATTATAATCCAGACCAGAGAGACTTTGATGGCGATTGTATTGGTGATGTGTGTGATAACTGTCAACAAACACCGAATGGACTGAATTTGGGTACCTGCTACTCCTGGTCTGCAATGGAGAGTGCAACGACTTGCTATAATGATGGCGATTGTGAAACTGGTGAGTCCTGTCAGAAAAATCAGGAAGATTATGATGGAGACGAATTAGGTGATGTGTGTGACAACTGCCCCAACACACCTAATCAAGACCAACTAGACCAATACCCACCACAGGGGAACAATATAGGAGATGCTTGCGATTGTGAAGCAGATTTTGATTGCAACGGGAATGTGGGTTCACTTGATGTTACTTCTTTCCTGTGGGATTTTGGGAGAAGTGAATACTATGACCCCTGTACAAATGACAGGTGGTGCTATGGTGATTTTGATTGCAATAGAGCAGTCGATGCAGATGATGTAAGCAAGTTCTTAGAGGACTTTGGTAGAGGTCAATATTTTAATCCCTGTCCTACGTGTGAGGTTGGAGATTGGTGTATGTATCCGTAACTCTCATAAAGGTCAAAAGTGTTGAGAAGACTAACCATTATAATTTTAACAGCCTTAATGATAGTTATTTATGCTGATGTTCTCGCTTCTTGGACTACTATGGACAGTGGTACTACAGAGGTACTCCATAGTAACTGGGAAAGTTCAGGGAATGATGTCTTTGCTGTGGGATTAAATGGCACTATCCTCCACTACGATGGTTCAAGCTGGAACAATCGTTTGCCTTTGTCAGCATCAAAAAATAATAAATTTGGAGATGCCCATATAAGGGATATCTGGGGGATATCATCAATAGATTTCTATGCTGGAGGTACTGGTGTCTATCACAACTTTTCTTGCATCATTCCAGTTCTTTCTTCAACCCAAATCGCTTAACCCTTTGTGATATAGTGCTTATAGCACAGTTAAATATTTGGGCAATCTCCGTTATACTCTTCCTCTCTTTAACATACAATCTACGAAGGGTTGATTTATCTATTTCGTTAAGCACCCTGTTTCCGGGCATTCTCAATGGAACATCAAATTCCTTGCATTTAAGCCTTACCGGTTCACGTGAACACCCTACAATTTTAGCAATCTCTCGGACTGTTTTTCCCTCTTTAATATATAACATCTGGAGCAGTGGTTGAGTTAATCCCTTAATCCTTTTTGGACTTCTAAGAGGTATACCGAATTTCCTGCATCGAGCCTCAATTATACTATGTGAACATGAAAACTTTTCTGCAATTTTACTTATTGACTTACCCTCCTTAAGATAAAGGCGCTTAAGTATCGACCTGTTCAACCCTTTAATCTCCTTCATTCTTGGTCTTATTTTTATCCCATACTTATCGCACCAGTAAATTACAGTTGATATAGAACAACCCAGTATTCCACCAATTTTATGGATTGATTTTTTTTCTGTGATATACAGTCTTTTGATCCTCTCTTCACTTAATCCTTTGAGTTTACCCTTTTGAGAAGGTCTTAAGCGAATACCATACTTCCTGCATTGATACTGTATCGTACTGTGTGAACACCCAAAGATTTTAGCAATGGCATATGTTGATTTGCCCTCCTTAACATACAATCTTTCGATCACTTCCTTGTTTAATTCTTCTAACATAATTTCATTCTCCTTTTTGCTGTTTCTTCCTTTTCTTATTTCTTCTATATCACATAATCTATTGGAGGTAAAGAGCAAAAATATTAAATCTTTTAACTATCAAATATTTACTGTTTTTGTTATCATAAGTTATCCAAAAACTATTTTTCATTTGACATTTTATTTATTTAGTAACAAATTAGTAGTGTTGTATAAAAGCATATTTCTTTTGATAGCAAAATATTTTGTGAATCTTCTCTAAATAGACCAGTTCAGTTACAGTAATACCCTAACAAAAACGTCCATTTCATGAGTTATGAAAAAATCAGCATTTCCAAAAGAGAACTTCAATTTCTATATGTTTTATAATTTCCAATACGTTTTCCTATGGTTGATGAAAAAAGAAAAATACTAATCGTTGATGATGAAAAAGATGTAGTGGATACCATCAACGATATTTTAGTTGAAGAGGGGTATCATACTTTCCTCTCTTATGATGGGAAAGATGCTCTTCGACAGATAAATGAAGTCTCGCCTGAACTAGTCCTTTTAGACTGCTATCTTCCTGAAATGATAGGCATAAATGTACTAAATAAAATCAGGGAAGCAGATGAAAACATTCCAGTTATTATGATGACAGGACATGGTGAAGAACAGCTTGCAGTTTCACTAATGAAGGCCGGGGCTTCCGACTATTTAAAAAAACCTCTCGGAAAATTTACATTGCTGAGTGCTGTAAAAGATGTGCTGAGAAAGAAAGATATCAATCGGGAAATAATTCAATCCGAACGTTTGCTCCTGCTCGGTGAACTTTTTCCATTCCTTGCCCATGAAATACGCAATCCCCTACATGCCATTGGTGGAGCCTTAACTATCATCCAAAAAAGAACAAAAACAGATCCCCTAATCGAACAATCAATCAATGTTATCCATGATGAAATAAAAAGATTGAACAATTTTGTAAAAGAATGTTTGGAATTTTCCAACCCCTCTGACCCCACAAGGCTTACATCCACTGATATTAATGATATTATTATATCGTCATTTGATCTCATGACCCCAGTCTTCCAGGATCTATCCAAGAACATAGACGTTTCTTTATCTCTTCAGGAAGACTTGCCAAAAATCAAAACAAATTTCAACCAAATAAAACAGGTTTTCTTGAACATAATAAAAAATTCTGTTGAGGCTATAGATAACAAAGGCACGTTAATAGTCAAAACCATTTACAATCCAAAATATTCTAAAAAGTTTTTAACTATTCAATTTTCAGATAACGGTAAGGGTATAAAAGATGAACTCTCAAAAAAGATTTTCGATCCATTTTTCACTAATAAAATTGGGGGTACAGGTCTTGGTTTGGCCGTATGCAAGAAAATTATATGTGAAAACCATAATGGCGAAATAGATATTCAAAGCAAAGAGGGCAAAGGGACAACAGTAATTATAAAATTGCCAACAGGTGATTCTAAGGAAATCGATGAAATGAAAGACATCAATAGTTGATAACAGGCAACTATTCACCACAAAACTCTGTGTTAAACAGTTACTTTATTTTTATTATAGGAGCAATTTGCTATGGCTAAAAAGACTATTCTGGTAGTAGATGATGAACCAAACTCTCTCTTTGTAACTTCACAATTGCTGAAGGATCAGTCTTATCATGTTATTACCGCAGAAAACGGCAATTCAGCACTGGATAAATTGAAAACCGAAAAAATAAACCTGGTGATTACAGATGAGCGGATGCCTGGTATCAGTGGTATGGAAGTGCTGCGTGAAACAAAAAAATACGATTCACGAATGCCTGTAATTATACTTACCGGTTACGGTACTATCCCTCTGACGATTAATGCCCTTAAAGAGGGCGCCTTCTATTTTTTTGAGAAGCCCATCAGCCAAAACCTCGATCAGTTCTATACTGTCATCAATCAGGCACTTAAAACTCAGCAGCTTGAAATTGAAGTTCGTGAACTACGCAGAGAAATACAGGAGAAATTCAGCCTGGAAAACATTGTAGGTAAAAGCAAGAAGTTACTGGAGGTTTTTGAGACAATTGACCGCGTTGCTGCTACTGATAAAACCGTATTAATCCAGGGTGAAAGCGGTACAGGGAAAGAACTAATCGCTAAAGCTATTCACAATAAGAGTTTAAGAAAAGACAAAAGGTTAGTTACGGTCAATTGTGCAGCATTGACAGACACTCTTGTTACCAGCGAACTCTTTGGCCACAGCAAGGGGGCATTTACCGGTGCAACTGAAAGCAGTTCCGGAAGATTTGAACTGGCTCATGGAGGAACCCTCTTTCTCGATGAGATTGGCGAGACCTCTCCTCTGCTTCAGAAGACACTCCTTAGAGTATTGCAGGAGAAAGAATTTGAAAAAGTGGGCAGTGGGAAAACCATCAAAGTGGATGTGCGCATCATTTGCAGTACCAATCGTGATTTAAAGGAAGAGGTGGAAAAAGGGCATTTTCGCAAGGACCTCTATTACCGTCTCAGTGTAGTTCCAATTTCTCTACCTCCTTTAATAGAAAGGAAGCCCGATATTCCACTGCTTATCAACCATTCTCTCAAGAAGTATGAAGAAAAAGGGGAACCCATCACCATTCTTCCTGAGATAATCGAACACCTGCAGGGATATACCTGGCCTGGGAATGTGCGGGAGTTGGAAAATATAGTACAGCAGATGATGGTCTTTTGTAAAAACCAGACCATCACTCTGGCAGACCTGCCACCCCATATCCTGATAAAAGATATCAAGGCCAGGGATGTGGGCAAAGAAAATGTTTCCTTACCTAAAGTCATTGAAGAGATGGAGAAAGACTATATCATTGAGGCACTCAAAAAAACAAACTGGCATCGGGAAAACGCCGCCAGTTTACTGGGAATAACCAGGAAGATGCTGGGAGATAGAATTAATAAATATGACCTTAAAAAATGAATACAAAGCTTTTTTAGACAATCTCTTTCATTAAATAATGCCTTCTAATAAAAAAATGTAGTAAACGAAAAAAGAAAGTTGTCATTGCGAGGAATGAGATTGCTTCACTTCCCTCCCAATGACATTCCGAATAACAACTTATTTATATCGTTAAGCATAAATGCCTAAAATATTTATTTACAACACTGCGCTTATTAAGTTACAATAATTGAATATTTTAAAAACCATCGTAGGGAGACAACACAGATGAATAAAAAAAAATTATTCTTCAATCTGCTGATAATTATATCAGCTAGCTTTTTCCTCTTATCCTGTGGTGGTAAGAAGGTTATTGAAAAATCCATTCCACCACCAGGTACTCAATACATCATTGGGCCTGAAGACATATTGGGAATTAATGTCTGGAAAGAACCTGAGTTATCTCTATCTGTTCCAGTCCGAGCAGATGGCAATATTTCCATGCCTTTAATTCATGATGTCCATGTTGTAGGATTAACACCGATCGAATTAAAAGAAGAACTTACAAAGCGGCTTTCAAAATACATAGAAAATCCCACCGTATCAGTCATAGTTGAAGAAATAAACAGCCTGAAGATTTTTATTGTGGGTAATGTCAACCAACCCGGTGTATTTGAAATAGACAGGGAAATTAATGTGCTCCAGGCTATCTCGATGGCTGGAGGATTCACTGAATGGGCAAAAAAAAATAAGATAAAAATATTCAGAAAACATGGAGGAGTAGAAAAAATCATCAAGGTTAACTATAACAAAATTATCTCGGGCAAACATCCAGAACTAAATATCCCTCTCCAGCCCGGAGACAGTATTGTTGTACCTTAGCGATACTTGTGGTGACGCAGATTTCGCAGATTATCAGGATTTTAATACAAAAAAACTTTTGTAATAACTATCTGCGTCTATCAGCGAGAATCTGCGTCCTAATTAAAAAAATCAAGAGTCAGTGAATGAATCCACGTATTAAATGGACCTCCTTTTTATTTAAGTTGTTTATTTCCTTGTTTATCCTGTCTTTTTCCCTTCCACAAGCATGGGCAGGTTTCATCTTTGAGTTCGACCCCCTGTTTACCTCCGAAGCAAAGTATGATGATAATATCTATTTAACTAGATCTAACACCCGAAGCGATTGGATTACTACAGTTTCACCAGGCTTTATGGCTTCAATTTCACATCCTCGTCTTAATGCTGAGGTGGAATACAAGCCAGGTTTTGTCTACTTCCTCCACAATCCTCAACATGACTATACAAGACAGGAAGTTAATTTTAATGCTATCATGGAGCTTACCCCTCACCTGACCTTCTCGCTCTTTGAACGCTACCTCCGTGCAAATGAACCAGACCTGGAAGAAATGATTGATACTGACTATGAAAGAAGTCTAAGGAGAGAAACACGCTTCATGTTTAACAGAAATATTATCGCTCCCCAGCTTGAATATCGCTTTGGAAGAGAAAATCTCATCAGACTCTACTACAGAAACACCAACTATAGATCTGAGGATCATGATGAAGACGACTATCGTGAAAATTACCTGGAAAATGAAATAGAATACTGGTTTAACATAAGAAACGGCATCAATATAATAACCCATTGTACAAAAGGTAACTTTGATATAGATACAGATATACTAAATAGCGTTGATACCACCGCACGATACAGACATCGCTTTACATCCCATTTTGAGTTGTATGGTGAATACGGGGTAGGAGCAACAGATTTTGAGGAAAGAAGAATTTTCAGAAGATTAGATGATAGAAGAAAGATTCAGTTGGACTCGGAAGATGTAGAAGACTACAATATTCGCAAATTCAATGTAGGCTTTGAATGGCTGCTTCCTCGAAACCTACGCATTGAAGGACGTATGGGATATTTCTGGAGAGATGGAGTTGGAAACAGAGATGACCAGGGCATCAATTCCTTATTCGAAATCGAAAAAACTACCAGAAATCTTATTCTTAATTTGCGCTGGGAAAGTGGATATTCTGCCAGTTTTTTTGCAATCCGTGATTCAGGATTTTCTGAATTCTGGAGGATATCAACCAATTTAACCTATAATTACCGCGATCGATTGGAATTTTTAATTAGAGGCTCCTATGGATACAACGAGTACACCGAAGATAGAGAAGATACAGGTTTTGAGTTTGATGATAGAGAAGATTATAGATATACCGTAAATACAGCAATTACTTATCATATGCTGAGAAACTATCATTTTCTAAGCGATCTGTCCCTTGAAATTGGATTTAATCATGTTGAGCTTGACTCCAACTCAGATGGTTCTTACTACATCAACAATCGATGCATCGGAAAGCTTACTGCAACATTCTAAGTTCTACAGTGATAAGCACCCTCTGGAACTTAATGCTGATTTTAAGAAAATCCTTTAAAAATAAATAGATAAGAAACAGAAAAAATACTTTTGTGCTTTTTAGTTCAAAGATAAAATTATTTCAATTTTCTCGATCAGACCCGGCCCAGGGATATCCAATAATATCAAATAGTTAAGACCAACTCATATATTTTGTTATTCCACTATTGATGGCATTTAAATTGCTTAATGATGGTCTGTAATAATGCCTTTACAAACAATAAAAAATCCTAACTTCTTTTACAACAACGATAAAAACGAACTTCATTGCTACAGGAACTACCATGAGAAACAAAAAGATTCTTTTATTGGATACTGAAAAGAATGTTCTTCTTACCTACCAGACAGTTTTAAAAGAGGAAGGTTACCAGGTAGATATCGCTACCAGTGAGAAGGAAGCAATAGAAAAACTCTCTAACCAGAGTTATGCAATATTAATCACCGAGCTTTATTTGAAAGGCAAAGATACAATCAATCTGATAAAACAAACTAAGCGATACCACCCTGAAACTTATATCATAATGATAACTGCTATTTCCCTGATTGCAGATATTTATGAAGAAATTATAATTGCCGGTGTTGATGATTACTTTACAAAACCTTTTTCCTCAAGAGGTTTATTAGTAAATATCAAAAAGGGTCTGAAACGAAGAGCAATAGTCTTAAAAAACGTCCAGCTTGAAGAAAGATTGAGAAACATGGAACTTCTATTCTCCTCCGATCCCTATTATAGTGATGAAAACAAGGTAATCTGCAACAATCTTTACTTTCGTAAAAGATTGCAAGATGAGATAATGCGAGCCAAAAGATATAATCACCAATTCTCTCTTGTCTTGTTCGATATCAACCATTCAGACAATGAAAATAAACTTCCGGAACCTGAGAATAAGCAGAACATATCAAACGAACTATCAAAGATCATTTTGAAAAATACTCGTCATACCGATGTTATAACAAGACATAATGGAAGTTTTGCTTTAATATTGCTTGAAACATCAAATGATGGGACTAGAATTTTAACCGGGAGATTGCAAGATCAGATTATAAATACCCCCTTGATTAAGGATAAGCCACACTACCAACAAATAATTGAAAACTTTAAAATTGACCACATTTCTTACCCGGATCAGTCTGAATTTATCCACAAGTGGGTGAGTGAAGCTGAAAAGAAATGGGACAATTAAGTTTGTTATTTAGTAACTATTCAGCTTCCTTTCATTCCTGCGAAACCTGTCCTCGACCTGATCGGGGAGCAGGAATCTAAATCAAGTTAAAATAAGTAAGTATTGAAAATGATAGAAGAAGTAAAGACTCTCACAATTATTGACTACCTGGAAATTGCCTGGCGCCGCAAATGGTTAATTATTATTCCATTTCTGTTAATTATGCCTGTTGCTATTGCACTTTGCCTTGTACTCCCTAAGATTTATAAAGCCGGCACAACTGTTCTGGTGATTCCACAGAAAGTGCCTGATTCTTTCATCAAATCAACCGTAACCATGAATCCCAGTGAATATCTGAATGTAATTTCTCAAGAAATTATGAGCAGGACCCGTCTTGAGAAAATAATCAATGAACTATCACTCTTCCCCGAACAAAATAAAAAGGTACCAATTGAAAATCTAATCTCTATTATGAGGAAGAATATAGACCTCGAGATTCATTCAGCCAATCGAAATAGAGGTGTTTCATCATTTACCATATCTTATCAGGGCGAAAATCCACAGGCAGTAATGTTAACTGCCAATCGGATTTCTTCCCTTTTTATTGAAGAGAATTTAAAAAGCAGAGAGCAACAGGCAAAAAAAACTACTGATTTTCTTTCAAGTGAACTGGGCTCACTTAAAGTAATACTTGAAGAACAGGAAAAAATAATAAGTAAATTCAAACAAAGTTACCTAGGAAGTCTACCTGAGCAGCGTGATGCAAACTTGAGAATGCTGGATCAACTGATTCTCCAAAGACAAAGAATTACTGACGAACTTAATGACACAGAAAACCGCAAGTTCTTACTTCAACAACAACTGCTCCAATCTGATAGCCTGCTTCCAGCAGCAAATGATGAACAGAGCGTTTTTCCTGCTGGCTCACTTCAGGCTCGGATAAGCGAAACGAAAAGAAGAATCACTAAACTTCAAAACAAATATACTGAGGAGCATCCTGATGTTATATCAGCAAAAGCAGAATTACAGAAACTTTTAGCTCAATCAAACAACAGATACGAAAGCAACAATATTCATGAAGAAACAGGTTCCCCCTTCGGGAGTGAAATTAACCGTCAACTGCTCGCCTTAAACCTTGAAATAAAGACACTGAAAAATGAAGACAGCATAATCAAAAAGAAAATTTCAAGTTACCAGTCAAGGGTTGAAATGGCTCCAAAACTTGAACAAGAAATGGCTTCTCTAACACGTGATTATAAAAACACCAAAAGTGCCTACGATGAACTCATGCAAAAACGTTTAGAAGCAGCACAGTCTGAAAAATTAGAGATTAACCAACAGGGAGAACAATTCAAGGTCCTGGATCCAGCTAAATTACCGCTAAGGCCATTTAAACCGGACCGACTCAAAATCCTTTTAATAGGATTCATGCTATCTCTCGGTCTGGGTGGAGGCTTAGTATTCTTAATGGAATATCTTGACCAATCATTTTATAGTGTAAAAGACATTGAGTCTTATCTGGAACTACCGGTTCTGGCATCAATTCCCTTAGTATCCACAAAAAATCATGAAAAATCACTGCCTAAACTTTTGTCTATATTTTTGTAACATACTCTAGACCGGATTAACTAACTGAGGTATTCATAAATGGGAAGAATATACAACGCATTAAAAAAAGCAGAAAAAGAAGCCAAAATTATCAGGGAAAAGCGTCTAACTCCTGGCAAAATAACCACACTTCCTGAAATAAAAAAAGAATCTGCACATATTATCCCGGACAGGCAGAAGGATAAAACTAATGATGTTCATGAAATAACCGAAACGAACAAAGTAACCAGTCTGAAATTGATGACTGAGGGTGATGTTCATAAAAAGAGTGCAACCATAAAGCATTCCTTTTTGAACATACTTAAAAAAGTGGGGGGAGATGTTACTCTGGGATCATTAACTAACAGGAACCTATTTACTATTCAGGAACCCAACTCTCTTGCTGCCGAACAATACAGAATTTTAAGAGCTCGCATCTTAAGTTTTACAAAAGAAAAAAATATGAAAACATTCCTTATTACAAGCTGTTTGCCCGGGGAAGGTAAATCCACAGTATCTTCAAACCTGTCAATTTGTATTGCTAACAGCATAAATGAACATGCCCTGTTGATAGACTGTGATCTTAGGAGACCAAGCATTCATAAAATTTTTGGATTAGATAACAGTAGTGGTTTATCCAACTATCTTAATGAAGATATAGATCTATCTCAAGCTATGAATAAAACAGAAGTAGAAAAACTTACAATTATCCCAGCAGGCCATATTCCCAACAACCCTTCTGAACTACTTTCATCAAATAAAATGTTTGACCTGATACAGGAGATAAAGGAACGATATAACGATAGGTATGTTATTTTCGATTCAACACCCATATACCAAGCACCAGATCCGACAACACTGGCCAAGCATATTGATGGAATTATTCTGGTGGTAAAATCAGGAGAAACCAATCGTGAGATAATAGCAAAAATGGTTGAATATCTTGGCAAAGACAAGATTTTGGGTATTGTTTTCAATATGACACAGGAACCCATAAGATCGTATTACTATTACTATAATTATAATTACTATTACTCCTCAGAACAGTAACTTATTAAATATTAAGGAATTTACCGTTACCTAAATATTCACACATATACAATAACACACTTCTGACTTAATGAGAGTAAAATGATTCGTTTATTCAATCAATATTTTCCAGTTCGCAAGATTCTGTTTTTTACAGGGGAATGTGCATTCATTGCTCTGGCAGTAGTTTTGGCACTCATATTAAATGGTGAGTTTAGTGACTATACAACCAATCCTCTTGTTCTGCTAATCAAAATATTCTTAATAATGACCGTTTACCAGGTTTCCCTCTTTTTCAGTGACTTTTATAGCTCAGGGGTATCCTGGAGCTATAGGAAACTAACCTATAGATTGATAACCTCTCTTGTTATTGCATTTTTCATTATAGTATCTATTTATACTCTGACTTCCGAAACTATATTTAATATAAGCGTACTGACTACCGTGTTAGTTCTCTCACTCGTTTTTCTGTTGCCGTGGAGGTTTCTCTATAGCTGGTTCACAAAAATAGACAAATACAAAAAGAGAGTTATTATACTCGGTTCGGGTAAATTAGCCAGAGATATCACACGTGAAATTATTAAGGAGAAAGAACTATCTCTAAACGTTATGGGATTTATAACTAATGATAAAAAACTACAGGGCGTAAGCATTGTAAATCCCAAAGTTCTGGGTGATAACGAAACACTTTCAAACATAGTAGAAAGTAATAATATAGATAAAATAATAGTTGCTATGGAAGAAAGAAGAGGATCTATTCCTCTCGATGATCTCCTGAGATATAAATCTTATGGGATTAAAATCGAGGATGGGGCTAATTTCTATGAAAAGGTAACCAATAAACTTCTGGTTGAATATATCAATCCCAGCGATTTGATCTTTTGTGATGGATTCAAGCTTTCTTATATCACTATGCTCTTGAAACGCACATATGATATTCTGCTATCATTTGTCGGATTAACTCTCTCCTCCCCTCTATTCCTGATTCTTCCCTTACTTATAAAACTGGGATCAAAAGGTCCCATCTTCTTTAAACAAAAAAGGGTGGGGAGGAATGAAAAACCATTTTACATATATAAATTCAGGTCCATGCAGTCTAATGCTGAGGAAAAAACTGGCCCGATTATGTCATTTAAAAATGACAACCGGGTTACCTGGATTGGTAAAATTCTCCGCAAAACAAGGATTGATGAAATACCACAATTATGGAACATTCTTAAAGGCGATATGAGTTTTGTCGGGCCTCGACCCGAAAGACCCATGTTTGTTGAAAAATTCAATAAACACATTCCTTTCTATTCACAAAGATTTTCTCTGCGTCCTGGCTTAACCGGGTGGGCACAGATTAGATGCTCATACGCATCAAGTATTGAGCAAACACTGGATAAACTCAGATACGAGCTTTACTATTTAAAAAACTTCTCACTTCTTTTTGATTTGACCATTATCTTGCGTACAATTAAGGTCGTTCTCTTTGCCAGAGGAAGCTCGTAGTCCACGGTTGACAGTCAACATTAAAAACGTAGCAATCAAGTTTTTCTACCATCGGTCTATATTTGTCCAGTTTAGAATAATTATAATAGATCAACTAACTACAAAAATAGCAAAAAATATATTGCTATTTTTTTTATTTAGCTGTTAAGTAATATGATAAACTAACAACAACAAGCCATTGATTCTATTTGAATTCAAGAAA